>JAZDGE010000029.1:0-3317 GCA_043807175.1 Acidobacteriota bacterium | reverse complement strand
TAGGCGAGGTCGAGCAGTTCCCGGTCACCCATCAACCCCACCGAGACCGCCGCGACCTGGTCCGTGAGCGGCCAGCCGGGCAGCGCCTTCTGCGCGCGCAGGCGCAGGAGTGCCAGGACCAGGGCGACGTAGGCGCCAGTGATGGCGGTGGTGCGCGTGCCGCCGTCCGCCTGGAGCACGTCGCAGTCGACCACCAGGGTGCGCTCACCGACCAGCCCGAGGTCGAGGCCGGCGCGCAGCGAGCGCCCGATAAGCCGTTGAATCTCGGCCGAGCGCCCCGAGATTGAGCCCTTGGTCACGTCTCGCGGGGTGCGCTCCTCGGTGGCGCGTGGGAGCATCGCGTACTCGGAGGTGAGCCAGCCCTCGCCGGTGTCGCGCAGGAATGGCGGCACCCGCCCCTCCACCGTGACGTTGCACATCACGATCGTGTCGCCGGCCCGCGCCAGCACGCTGCCTTCCGGGTACTTGACGAAGTCGAGGGTGAGCGCGAGCGGCCGCGGCTCGTCGTCCGCCCGTCCATCCTTGCGTGTCAATGCCGTTGTCTGCTGCACGATCCCTCCGCCACCCACGGTACGCCGGCCTACAGTAAAGCTCAATCCGCCAGGTCGACCAGCTCCAATTGCGGGGGATCGGGTTTGAGGATCAAGGCGGCGATCCGTACGACCCGCGCCGCGGCGTCGGTGATCAGGAGGCGCGTCTCGCCGGCGCCGGCGCTGCCGAGGCCGCTCTCGCCGAGCAGACGGGCGACCTCCTCCGCGACTGCGCTGGCGGAGTCCACGAGCGCCACCTTGTTTCCCACCGCCGCAACGATCGCCTCGCGCAGCAGAGGGTAGTGGGTGCAGCCAAGAATGAGCGTGTCGATGCCCGCCCCCACCAGCGGGGCGAGGTAGATGTCGGCGATCTCGCGGGTGACCTGGTGGTCGAACCAGCCCTCCTCCGCAAGCGGCACGAAGAGGGGGCAAGCCTGCTCGAAGGTCACGACATCAGGGCGCAGCTCGCGCAGCGCGCGCGGGTAGGCGCCCGAGGCAATCGTGGACTCCGTGCCGATCACGCCGATCCGCCCGCCGGTGCGCCGCAAGGCGCTGCGGGCGCCGGGCGCGACCACGCCCACGACCGGCACCGCCACCGCGCGCTCGAGCGCCGGCAGGGCGGTGGCGGAGACTGTGTTGCAGGCCACGACGAGCATCTTGATCTCATTGCCGACGAGAAAGTTGGCGGCCTTGAGCGCATAGCGCGCCACGGTCGCGGGCGACTTCGTGCCGTAGGGCAGCCGGGCGGTGTCCCCGAGGTAAACGAAGGACTCGTGTGGGAGTTGCTGGCGCAGGGCCAGCAGCACTGTCAGGCCGCCGATTCCGGAGTCGAAGATACCGATTGCGCGGGGATCGCTCACCGGGCGATCATCTCCGGCCGGGGCGCCAGCGGGCGGGAGAGATCCAGGTGCCCGAGCGTCGTGACCTCGTGACCGTCGAAGAGCAGTTGCACCCGCTCGATGCCGGGGCAGTTGGCGACCAGGGTGTGGACCGTCGAGTAGACTAGCGCGATCTCACTGGCGGTCCCGGACACTGCGCCCGCGGGAGGCGCGGAGAAGTCGACGAAGGCATTGCCCTCGCGGTCGACGAACACTGCCTCGACCCCCGCCGGCCAGGGAAAGGCGGGCCCCCAGGCCTCGCGCGAGCCGGCGAGAAGCTCCTCGAGCAGCGTGCGAGCTCGCGGCAACGTGGCGTCCGACAGCCCGGCCGTCTCCCGCACCTCGCGGTGGAGCAGCCCGTCATCACCCGGGAAGAAGAGCACGACCCGCACCGGGACCGGGGATGGGTAGGGAGTCGGCGCCGCGCCATCTGCGGCCCGCACGGGCGCGTGACGCCGGGTGAGGAGAACCACCGCCGCCAGCGCGGCACAGACCGCGAAGGCGGCCAGGAGGGGGCGCCAGTGTCTCATGGGATGGGCTCGGGCGTGGAGCTGGCCGCGCTCTGGTTGCGCAGGAAGTCGAGCGCGCCCGCGGCGAGTGCGCCCGCCATCTCGTTCTGGCCCGCGGGCGAGAGCAGGCGAGCCGCTTCCTCAGGGTTGGAAAGGAACCCCACCTCGACCAGGGCGGCCGGCATGGTTGCGCCGGTGAGCACGACGAATGGCGCCTGCTTGATGCCGCGGTCGGTGATGCCGTGCTCGGCATTGAGACGCTCCTGGATGCTGCGCGCCAGGCTCGCCGAGGCATTGAGATTGGCGACATGGGCGAGGTCCCAGAGGATGAGCTGGACCGTGTCCGGTGGGGCGCTGGCGTTCTCTCGCGCCGCCGCCTGAGCGGCCAGGGGGTCGGTGGCGTCGGCGCTCATGAAGTAGGTCTCGGCGCCCCGCGCGCCTCTGGCCGGCGAGGCGTTGAGGTGGATCGAGACAAAGGCGTCGGCACGCAGGCGGTTGGCCAGCGCGGTCCGGTCGACGAGCGCCACCGCCTGGTCGGTCTCACGGGTGAGCCGGACCGCGACTCCGGCCGCCTGCAACTGTGCCGCGGTGAGGCGCGCGACCGCCAACGCGATGTCCTTCTCCAACTCGCCCGCGGGTCCGCGGGCGCCCTCGTCTTCCCCGCCATGGCCGGGATCGAGGACGAGCAGCGGGCCCTTGCGCTCGGCCACTCCCGGCGCCTCCGGCGCAGCGGCCCCCAGCAGCACCACGAAGCGCGCCGGATTCTCCAGCGGGTAGCTAGAGGTCATTTCGACCCCCTCGGCCAGACGGAAGGTAAGCGAGCGCTCGTGAGTCTCGGCGGCGAGCACGCCGCCCTCTGGCGTCACCGGCTGGGCGAGCTCGACCGCATTCGGGAACTGCAGGCTCACCGCTGCACGGCTGGGGACCACCCGCGGGCGCTCGCGCGCACCGCTGATGACGATCATGCTTCCGGTTGCGGTCCGCAGGAGCTCGACCGACAGCCTCTCGGCCCCCGTTACCGGCGCCAGGACCGGCGCCTCACCGGTGCCACCAAGGTTCCAGCCCAGCGGACCAAGCAGCGCATTGGCGGTCGCGCGCGAACCGACGACATGGCCTTCGAGCGCGCGGGCCGGGCCCGGCAGAGGAGTCAGCCGTCCATCCACGACGGCGAGCGAGCCGCCTGGAGTGAACTGCACCTCATGACCCCCAGCCACGGCGGTGAACGAGCCGGCCGCCGGGGCGAACTGGACCTGCGCTCCGGCGAGGCGAAGCAGGCCGACAAGATCAACAAGCTCGCCGCGGGCGAAGAGCTCGGAATTGCCGCCAGGGGTGGTGATCGTCACCGCGCCGCCAGGCGCAGCGGCCAGGACAGCGAGCCAGAGCAGCAGGTGAGCGTGACG
>JAZDGE010000028.1:0-7824 GCA_043807175.1 Acidobacteriota bacterium | reverse complement strand
CTCCGGCCAGGATGAGCGACATGACGAGCACGACTGCGACACGCATGCGGGCCTCCAATTGCCTTGGTTTGCTGCAGCTCAAGCTCACGGCGACTACGGGCGAGGAATCTACCGCCCCCCCAGCGGTTGTCAAGACCCCCCCGCGCCGCCAGCGACACGCGGACCGCGGTCGCAGGTTCGTGGTTGCCGTAGAATGGCGGGGGAAATGCCAGCATGACCTTGGCGTCCGGCACTCGACTCGGCCCCTACGAAATCGCCGCCCTGATCGGCGCCGGTGGCATGGGCGAGGTGTACCGCGCGCGCGACACCAGGCTCAAGCGCGACGTCGCGATCAAGCTGCTGCCGGCGGCGCTCGCCCAGGATGCCGAGCGCATACGCCGTTTCGAGCTGGAAGCGCAAACGACGGGCGCCCTCAACCACCCCAACATTCTGGCGGTTCTCGACGTTGGCGTGCATGAGGGGGCGCCCTATCTGGTCTGCGAGCTGCTCGAGGGGCAATCGCTGCGGGAGCGGCTCGCAGAAGGAGCGCTCCCGTCCCGCAAGGCGACGGATCTCGCGCTCCAGGCGGTGCAGGGCCTCGCGGCCGCCCACGAGAAGGGGATCGTCCATCGCGACCTCAAGCCGGACAACCTCTTCGTCACCAAGGACGGCCGCCTCAAGATCCTCGATTTTGGGCTAGCGAGGCTCGTCTCGCCTCCCGATCAGGGCAGCGTGCGCACGCTGGCCTCACCCGGCACCGAGCAGGGGATGGTGCTTGGGACCGTTGGTTACATGGCGCCGGAACAAGTTCGTGGCCTGCCTGCCGATCACCGTGCCGACATCTTTGCTTTTGGCGCGGTGCTCTACGAGATGCTCTCGGGCCGGCGCGCGTTCTCCGGACCGAGCAACGCCGACACGATGACCGCGATCCTGCGCGAGGATCCGCCGGAGCTGGCATCGCCGGCAGGCGCAATCCCTCCGGCGCTCGAGAGCATCGTCCTCCATTGCCTGGAGAAGGCCCCCGAAGAGCGGTTTCAGTCCGCGCGCGACCTGGCGTTTCACCTGGCGCTGATCACGCAGGCCACCGAGACCGGTAGCCGGGCGCAATCGGGTGTGCAGCGTCCCTCGCGAGGACGGTCGTTGCGCTGGCCAGTAGTGGTGGCTACATGTTGCGCCGCGGTCGCACTGCTCGGCGCCGGCCTCCTGCTTGGCCGGCTGGCGCAGCGACCCCCGGAAATGGGGTTCAAGCGGCTCACCTTTCGGCGTGGCGTGGTGACTGGTGCGCGCTTCGTTGGAGATGGCGCTTCGGTTGCCTACAGCGCGGCTTGGGAGGGCGCGCCGGCCGAGCTGTACACCGTCCGTTTCGAGAGCCCGGAGTCCAGCCCGCTCGGGTTTTCCGATGCCCATCTGTTGGCGATCTCGCCGGCGAGCGAGCTCGCTCTCCAGCTCCAACGCCGAGCCGGTTTTGCGCCCTGGGCGCCGGCCGGGATCCTGGCCCGGGCGCCGTTTGGCGGGGGCGCCCCGCGCGCCATTGAAGAGCGCGTCGCGCTCGCCGACTTCTCACCCGATGGGAAGGAGCTGGCGGTCGTCCGCGAGACCGAGGCCGGAGTCCAGCTCGAGTACCCGGTGGGCTCGGTCCTCTACCGCACGTCCGGCTACGTGTCATGCCTCCGCATCTCGCCTGCCGGAGATCTCGTCGGCTTTCTCGATCACCCCCTCACCACCTCCACCGGCGGCGCGGTCGCGGTGGTCGACAGAAAGGGCAAGAAGAGAGACCTCACCGGTCAGCTCTACGGCGCCGAGGGAATGGCCTGGTCACCGAATGGAAGCGAGCTGTGGGTCACCGCCACCTTTGCCGGGGGCCGGCAAGACCTGCGTGCGGTCACACTTTCTGGGCGCCAGCGCGTGCTCTTCCGCCAGACCGCCCACATGGCGCTGCAGGACGTGGCCACGGACGGGCGTGTACTCGTCACTACCAACGAGCGGCGGGCGCGGATCTTCTTCCGAGGGGAAGACGACGCGAGCGAGCGCGAGCTTTCGTGGCTCGACTGGTCAATCCTCTCCGATCTCTCGCCGGATGGGCGGTGGATCGCCCTCTCCGAGTCGGGCGAGGGGGCGGGGGAGTCGCCGCTGGTCTACCTCCGTGAGACGAACGGCGCACCCGCCATGAAGCTGGGAAGTGGCCAGAATCCGACCTTCTCGCCTGACGCGCAATCAGTGGTGGCGACGCTGGTCGAGCCACCTGGCATCGTCATCTACCCGGTTGGAACAGGGCAGCCGAGGACCATTCCCCTGCCGGGGTATGCCGTCGGTTGGGCGGGTTTGCTCCCGGGCGGAAAGGGGATCTGGTTTGACGGCGGCGAGCTCTCCCGCCCGCGCCGCTTCTACGTGATGGGCCTGGATGGGGAGAGGCCTCGCCCCGTCACGCCGGAGGGCGTGCGGTTCGCTCGCCCGGGGATCACGCCCGACGGCTCCTACGTGGTTGGCAAGATGGGCGCTGCGGTCCGCCTCTATCCGATCGCCGGTGGTGACCCGCTCCTTCTGAAGGGTGTGCAGGGCGACGACGAGATTGCCGGTTGGAGCGGCGACGGCGAGTCGCTGTTCACCTGCCGCCGGACCGAGCTGCCGGTGCAGGTCTTTCGGGCAAGTCTCGCAACCGGCTCCCGCACGGTCGTGCGCGAGATCGTTCCGAGCGAACGCTCCGGCGTCGGCAGCTCGAGCGTACGCGTCATCGTGACTCCCGACGCCCGGAGCTATGCCTACCTGGTTCGCCAGACCCTCTCCGAGCTGCACCTGATCGAGGGGATCAGGTAGCTGACGAGACCGCGCCCCCAACCGACGAGGCGAAGCCTCTTGAACGCCTTTCGGGTTATGCAGTCCGGCCGCCATGCGTGAGGATCGCCTGGATCTGAGTGCTGATCGATGCGCGCCGAGTGTTGTAGGATTCCGACCGGCACTCGGGGGGGAGGGCGGGGAGGTGGTCCGGGTCGTCATTTGGCAGCGCCGGACGGTGGCGCGACGCGAGCGCCACAACTTGTTGGTGGATTTGCACTGTCGATACTTGGCTTGGGGGGTTCATGGCGATTCGACATCTGGCTTTGTCAGCAGCTCTCGCGCTTCTTATCTGCCGGCTCGCTTCGGCGCAGCAGGTGACGACCGGCGCGATCGGCGGGCGGGTCACCGATAAGGCGGCGGTACCGCTGCCCGGCGCGACGGTCAGCGTGACCTCGCAACAGGGAGCGAAGACCACCACCACCGACTCTGCCGGCCGGTTTCTGGCGCCCTACCTCACACCGGGAATGTTCGCGGTGCGGGTTGACCTAACGGGCTATCGTCCGGCCGAGCGCACGGGCATCGATGTTCGTCTCGGCCAGCGGGTGGAGGTGGCGGTCACGCTGGTCGCAGGCACCTTCGAGGACGCGGTCGAGGTGACGGGCGCATCGCCGGTTGTGGATTATTCTTCGTACACTTCCGGCGCTTCGCTGGAAGGCAGCTTCCTGGCCCAGGTTCCGGTCGGCCGGCAGCTCGGCGATGTGCTCTATCTCGCCCCCGGCGTCTCGAACAGTGGTGGTGTCGGCATTCCCAACCCGTCGATCTCGGGAGCAAGCGGGATGGAGAACCAGTACGTGGTCGACGGCGTCACCGTCAATCACCCGAGGTACGGCACCCTTGGCGCCTACGCCACCGGCTACGGCGCCATCGGCAATGGCGTCACCTTCGACTTCATCGACGAGATCCAGGTGAAAACCGGCGGCACTGAGGCCGAGTATGGGCAGTCGACCGGTGGAGTCGTCAATGTGATTACGAAGAGCGGCTCCAACACGTGGAGCGGTAGTGTCTTTGCCTATCTGCGCCCAGACTGGCTGGAGGCGGAGAGAAGGCAGATCACGCTGGCGGCCGGTGCGGTGAACACCACCGCTACCGAGACTGGCGAGCTGGGTTTCACGCTTGGCGGACCAATCGTGAAGGACCGTGCATTCTTCTTCGTGGCGGTGGACCCCCAACGGGAACAAACGACCTTTCTCGCTCCGGCTGGTTTTGAATTGCGGTCCCTGGGCAATGTCGACCGGCAGCGTGAGGTGACCTCATACGCGGCCAAGGCCACCTTCACCCCGAGTGGGGGACATCGCATCGACGCTTCTGTCTTCGGCGACCCGGGAGCGGGAGAGATGGGGCCACAGTCCGCGGGCGCGATGGCGTTCCGCAGCAATGGCGCCTTCAGCTCCCTCGAGTACGGAGGCCACAACCAGACGCTGCGCTACCAGGGAGTCCTCGGCGCCAGTTGGCTGATCGAGGCGTCGGTGGGACGCGCGCAGAGCACCTTCAGCGAGACCCCTGCCGTGGACACGTGGCAGGTGACCGACTACACGACTAGCCCGGCCAAGTCGTCGGGCGGAAAGGGCGGCTTCCAGAAAAACGCCGACGGCCTGAGCATGCAGTACCACCTGCGATCCACCCATCTCCTTGGCCATCACGAGATTCGCTATGGGGCGAGCTACGAAGATGTTCACTACAGCTACCTCGAGGAGACCACGGGATCGCCGATCACCCTGGCGAATGGCCAGCAGACGGGCTCGGGGGTCGTCGTGACGATCCGCCCGGACCCAACCTATGGGCGGATCTTCCGGGTGACCAGCGGGAGGCAGGTGCCCCTTCGCAAGAGCACTCAAGAGTCCTTGAGTTTCTTTCTTCAGGACCGCTTCTCCCTCGGCAGCCGCGTGACGCTGTCGGCCGGTATTCGCTACGAGCGGCAGCGGATCGCTGGTCCGGCGGGGAGCCGCGACCTGGCCGACACCCTGGCGCCGCGGCTCGGCGTGGTTCTCGACCCGACCGGCGACGGGCGGATGAAACTGTACGCCGGCGCCGGGTTCTACTACGCCAGGATGCCCAACAGCTTGCCGGTACTGGCGTTCGGCAGCGGGGGGTGGCGGCTGCTACTCGCCGACTACTTCGACGAGGGCCTCACGAGGCCCGTTCCTGATGGTGTGGAGGCGGCGGGCTCGACCACCCACTTGATTCTCGGCGCGACGCAAGCGACCAGATTCGATCGCGACGTGTCGCCTACCTCGATTCGCGAGGCCACCGTGGGTTTCGAGTACGCCGTGTTGCCTCAGCTCAACCTCGGTGTCCGATACATCTATCGCGACATGCCAGACATCCTCGAGGACGTCGGCACGGCGGCGATGGTCCTGGTGTTCGCGAAAGACCCGGCGGCACAGAGCGTCGAGTACTACGTTACCAACCCGCGAGACGGCTATCCGGCCACGGTGAACGGCGTGGGGGCGTTCGAGAAGCTCGTTCATCGTTACCGCGCGCTCGAGCTCACGGTCGACCGGAGGTTTTCGGGTAACTGGGCGCTGCTCGGCTCCTACCGTTGGTCGCGCCTGTGGGGCAACTACGAGGGTTTCTACCGCAACGACAACAATCAGAGCGCCGCGGGGCAGTCGTCAATCCACGACTTTCCCACCAACGACCCGACCTACACCGAGATCGGCGGCAAGAAGTACGAGTTCCGCGGTGACATCCGTTACCTCGGCGCGGCCGGCGCCGGACCGCTCCCCACCGACCGGCCGCACCAGCTCAAGCTTTACGGCTCCTATGCCTTCGACGGTGGCCTCCGTCTCGGTCTTGGGGTGTCGGCCAGCTCGGGACGTCCGCTCACGCCGATGGCAGCGAATCCGGTTACGAACCGGCGAGGCGAGATTCCCGAGGCGCCTCGGGGGTCGGGAATCGAGACCCAGGATGGCTTCAAGAAGCGCACGCCGTTCGGCTGGTCGCTGGACCTCCATGCCGACTACGCCTTCCGTCTTGCGCCGGGCCGGCTGGTTCTCCTGGCCGACGTGTTCAATCTTCTCGACAGGCAGCAGGTGACGGACTACGACGCAGACACCGAGCGCACCTTCCGAGTCGCCAATCCGGACTACGGCCGGCGCACTCGCTACCAGGAGCCGCGGCAGGTCCGCCTGGGCCTCCGCTTCGAGCTGTAGCTTGGAGAAGGAAAGACGGGGTTCGGGGCTCGGGGCCATAGGTGTCAAGCTACTTGCCAGCCTCCATTGGGCGCACCCGTGGGGCACGCGCTCCGCGCGTGCTCTCGACTTTGGCTGTTTGCGCGAGCACGGCTCGCGCCAAAGGCAAGGCGGCAGCACGGCTGCCGCACTCCAAGGCGCGTTGCAGCCCTGGCGTATCCCGCGCCGGACGCCAAGGCCGCGGGGGGGGTGTGGAGTGCGCAAGCCATGCTTGCGCCTTGGTGTTCGCGCCAGCCATGCTGGCGCGCTGCAACGCCACGGCGCTGCAGTGCCAGTCAGACCCCGATCAGAGCCGGGGCCCGAGCGCGAAGCCACCACGGCGCGGGTCGCTGGCGCCGGTGAAGGTCCGGGTTGCGGGATCGAACTGGACGGCGTTGACACCGCCAAGAGGCGAGAGCGATCCGATCGTGGTTGGGTACTGAACCAGGATGAGGTCCTCATAGCCGCGCCGGCGGAGGTCCTCCGGCACACTCGCCGTGATCGGTGGCCTGACTTCGATAGTGAGCCTGCCCACTCCCTTTCTCAGGCCCCACAGCACGCGGGGCGCCTCGATCGCTTCGCGCAGCCCCATGTCACGGTCGATGGCGTTGCTGATCACCAGAGTCACCGTGGAGGGCGCCTTGCTGCTGCCGGAGGCGCCAAGGGCGAGGAGGAACTCGCCATTCCTGGTCACGATGGTGGGCCCCAGCTCGGTGGGGATGCGAGCCGCCGGCCTCGTCCGGTCAGGACCTTCGAGGGTGCACCCTTCAATCAGACTGTTGTACGGAAAGCCGAGGTCGGGCGTGAGGACCTTGGCGCCGTAAAAGCGTCCAAGCGTCTGGGTGAGCGAGACGACATTTCCCCACCGGTCAGCCACGGCCACATGTGTCGTTCCGCCGGGGAAACCGTCACGGAGCGGTGCGGGGGGAAACTCCGCCGAGCTCAGTGCATGTCCCCTCCGGACCAGGCCCGCGCGCTCGGCGGCGAACTCCTTGGTGAGGTGCAGGAGGCTTCCCGGCCCAGCCATTTCATCCGCATCGCTTACGTCGCGGAGATGGTCTTCCAGGGCGATGTGAAAAGCCTCGGCGAGCACCTGTGCGCGGGCCGAACCGTCGCTTTGGAGCACCTCGCGGGGGAAGTTCTCGAGAATGTTGAGAGCCTCGATGACCATCCCTCCGCCGCCAGGGGGAGGAAAGGCGAGCACCTCGGCGCCCCGGTAGGTTCCGCGCAGCGGCTGGCGCTCCCTGATCTTCAGCAGGGCGAGATCGACTCGTCGGACGAAGCCGCCGTGGCGGATCATGTCCACCTCGATCGCGCGCGCGATCGTGCCGCGGTAGAACTCGTCCGCTCCCCGCTCGGCGATGGTGCGCAGCGTCCTGGCGAGCTCGGGGTTACATATCTGCTGTCCGATCACGGGCGGCTCCTCGCCCCGGTTCAACACCCAAAACCTCAGGTGCTCTGACCGGCGAATAATGGCGAGGTAGCGGTCGATCGCGGCCCAGCTTCCCGCGTTGACGGTGACGCCCTGCTCGGCAATCTCGATCGCCGGGCCGAGCAGCTCCGCCAACGGTCTGGTGCCGTACTTCTTAGCCGCGTAGGCAAGCACCGCGGGCGTTGCGGGCACGGCCACGAACTCGTGACCGTAGGTCGCCTCCTCGTTGCTCTTGGCGTTGTTTTCCATGAGCTGCCGCACCCGCTCTCGATCGACCAGCCGCGGGAGGGTCGCCGAGCCGTCGATTGCGGTGACCCGTCCATCTGCCAACCGAAGCACGATCAGCGTCGTGCCACCCAGGCCGGAACCGGCCGGCTCAGCGCTGCCCAGGGCGAACGCGGCAGCCAC
>JAZDGE010000027.1:0-10003 GCA_043807175.1 Acidobacteriota bacterium | reverse complement strand
GCCCAGGCGGCAGAAAGTGCGCGCGCGGCCTCGTGGTGGCGGCTGAAAAGCAGTACTCCGGTGGTGATGCGGTCGAGCCGGTGCACGAGCGCGATCTGGCAGCGGCGTCCATCCCGCATGGCGAGCTGCAGCAGCAATCGCTCGTCAGCGGCGAGCTCGCGGGGCAAGCGTTCACGGGGCGGCTGCGAGGCGACGCCAGCCGGCTTGTCCACAGCGACCAGCCAGCCATCCTCGAACAGGATGGCAAGCTCCGGCGGGAGCGGTCGCGGCTGGGCAAACGCCTCGTCGCTGCCGATCACGTCGAGCACGTCACCGGAGCGCAGCGGGCGAGACAGCACGCGCACGGCGCGCCCGTTGACCCAGAGCATCCCGCCCTCGGCGAGTGCTCGGACCCGGCGGCGCGGTAGCGCGGTGAGCTCGGCGGCGGCGCGGTCCAGCCGCTGCCCGGCCAGCGGCGAAGTCACGACGTAGCGAGTGATGCCGGATGCAGTTGCCCCACCGCCGCTGGCACTCGGTTCAGAAGTACGACTGTGTCTCATTTGGCCCGTACTTCACGAGGGATGGTGCCCGGCGCCCTGCGCGTTCTGGGGGCGCTCACGTGCCGGGAATCCTCACGGACAGAGCAAGTTTGTCGCCGGGTGAGTGAATGGGGGACGGGAGGGTGGGCTTGCTGGGTGGGGTGTGGGGGAAACTGTCGACTGTCAACTGTCGACGGAGGCTCCGCCAACACCAAGCAGCCAGCGGCCAAACGCCCAAAGCGACCGGCAAGCGGCAGCGCCTCAACGGTTTGAGGCGGAGCCTCCCTAGGTGGCGGGTGCTTCACGGGGCAGCCGGAAGCGGACGACGGTGCCGGTGGGACCGGATTCAAGGATGAGCTCACCACCGTTCGCGGCCGCCAACTTGCGAGCGATCGCGAGGCCCAGGCCGGCGCCGCCCGGGCGGCGCACCCGCATTGGCACGGCGAGCTTTTCCAGGGTCTCGGGCGGAATCCCGGGCCCGAGGTCGCGCACCTCGACCAGGATGTCCTCGCCGTCCGGGGCGACCACGACTGTGATCGGCGGCGGCGGCGTCGCGGCGCGAACCGCATTATCGAGGACTGCGCGCAGGGCGGCGCCAAGGGTGCGGGAGTCCCAGTGCACGGCACCGGCGGTTGGATCGGCGTCGACCTTGATGGTGAGGGGAGGGGCGCTCGGGCTCCAGGAGAACTGGTAGGTCTGAACGATCTGGCGCACGAAGCCGCCGGCGTCCATCTGGGCCGGGCTCAAGGTGACCGGGCGCCCGAAGAGGAGAAGCTGCTCAAGGTAGCCCTTCAGAGCATCAACCTGGCGCAGCACCGCTTCGAAGTGCCCGCGACTGTCCGGGGCGGCGGCGGTGCGCCGCACCCCGAGCTCGGCTTGGAGCCCCATCGTGAACGCGAAGTTGCGGACGTCGTGGGCGATCTGATTCACCAGATTTTCCACTGGCGCCGCGAGCGCCGCCTCGACTGCTGCCGGTGCAATGCCCACCGCGATGGCGGCTCGGCCTGGGGCCGGTACCAGATCGATGGGCTGGCGGCCGCCACCCTGCGCCGGGAGCATCACCCGCACCGGGGCGCCGGCACTCCCGCCGGCAGCGAGCGCGGCGGCCAGGGGTGGATCGGTCTCGCCCGCGAGACACTTGCCGTCCGTGCCGAGGATGACCGGTTGCCCGTCTTGATCAGCTAGCACCCAATGCAGCGCGCCGAGCAGCAAGGTCTGATCGCTATTCACGCTCTCTATCGTAGCACCAACCGCGACGGCCCTGAGGCAAGCCCCCCGAGGGGTTCGGCTTAAGGCTAATGGCCAATGGCTCATGGCCACAGGCCATAGGCTAGCGGAACAAGCACGGTCCTTGCCGCCTTGACAAGCGGCCCGGGGTCGGTGAAACTGAATGAAGCATCACTCAGGCGGAGGGCGCGGTGCGGACTCGGGACGGGGAGCTCAAGCGTCACAGGCGAAGCGAGATCCTTCGCGCGGCAGTGGAGGTGTTTGCCGAGCGAGGCTACTTCGCGGCCCGGATGCGGGAGGTTGCCAAGCAGGCCGGGGTAGCGGACGGGACGCTGTACCTCTATTTCAAGGGCAAGGAGGACCTCCTCGTCTCGATCCTCGAGGAGTACGCCGACGCGTTCCTGCTTCGTGCGCGCCGCGATCTCGCGAGTATCGAGGGTGGGCGGGACAGGCTACGAGCGCTGATCGAGCGCCACCTCGCGAGCCTCGAGAACGATCGCGCGCTGGCCCAGGTGTTCCAGATCGAGCTGCGGCACACCCGTCGCTTCTTGCGCCAGATCGCGAAAGGAAAGGTCGGGGAGTACCTGCAGCTCTTGCAGGAGGTCATTGCGGAGGGGGTGAAATCGGGGGAGTTTCGGGCGGATGTGCCGCCCGATGTGGCGGCGCGCGCAGTTTTTGGTGCCCTGGACGAGGTCGTCACCTCGTGGGTGCTGGCGAGTCGTCCCGTACCCCTGGCGGTCCAGGCCCAGCCGCTTGTGCGCCTACTGCTGCAGGGGCTGGCAGCGGCTGATTGGGGGAAGAAATGAGCGAACCCAGAACCACACTCGATCTCTTTGCCATTTGGCGCAACGCGGTGCCCGGGCCTTACCTGAACGACGCGCGCGGGGGCGGGGAGCGGCGGCTGGAGGCCGGCGAGGTCACCCGGCGAGTCGCGGGGCTGGCCCAGGGTCTGGCCAAGCTCGGGGTTGGCAAAGGCGATCGGGTCGCGATCCTGTGCGGCAACCGCCCGGAGTGGCACATCGCGGATTTTGCGCTGCACAACCTGGGGCGGCAGACGTGCCTCTCTACGCGACGCTGCTCGCGCCGCAGGTGGGCCAGATTCTGCAGGATTCGGGCGCCCGGGCGGCGATCGTCGAAAACGATGAGCAGCTCGCCAAGGTCGTGGAGGTGCGCGGGAGCTGCCCGGCGCTGAAGGAGATCATTCTTGTCGATGGAACTCCGCCGGGAGGTGTCCGCACCCTCGCGTCCTGCATCGTCTCGCAGGGCCAGGAAGAGGCCGAGGCCTACCTGGAGCAGCGGCGCGCCGAGGTCCAGCCGGGAGACCTCGCAACGCTGATCTACACCTCGGGGACTACTGGCGAGCCCAAGGGTGCAATGCTCACCCACGACAACTTCGTGTTCGACGCCGTCTCCTCGGCCAGCAGGGTGCCCTGGGCTGGCGGCGGCGAGGTGGCTCTTGCGTTTCTGCCCCTCTCACATGTTCTCGAACGCCTGGTGGACTACATCTACGTCTTCAAGGGGGCGTCGATCGCCTACTGCGGTGTGCTCGAGATCGCCGAGACCTTCCGCCGTATCCGACCGCACCTCTTCACCGCCGTGCCGCGCGTGTATGAGAAGATCTACGACAAGGTGTTCCAGGAGGTCGCTCACGGTTCCACGCTCAAGCAGGCGCTTTTCAGGCGTGCCGTCGAGGTTGCCGTCTCGGCCTATCGCACCGGCCAGAAGGGCTTCCTCTACCACATCTTCGATCACCTCGTCTACGCCGAGATTCGCGCCGCATTCGGCGGCCGGCTGCGGTTCTCGATCTCGGGTGGGGCGCCCCTGCCGGTCTTTGTGGGTGAGTTCTTCCATTCCTTCGGCGTGATGGTGCTGGAGGGATATGGCCTCACCGAGACCTCGCCCGTGATCACCGTCAACACGATTGAGAAGCATCGCCTGGGCACGGTTGGCCGGGTGATCCCCGGGGTCGAGGTCAAAATCGCCTGGGACGGGGAGATCCTCACCCGCGGTCGGCATGTGATGAAGGGCTACTGGGGCAAGCCCGAGGCGACCGCGGCAGTGATCGACGCGGACGGGTGGTTTGCCACCGGCGACATTGGTGAGCTCGATCCCGACGGCATGCTGCGCATCACCGACCGGAAGAAGGATCTGCTGGTCACGGCCGGAGGCAAGAACGTGGCGCCGCAGCCGATCGAGAACCAGCTCAAGGCGTCGCCCTTCATCGAGAACGCGGTGCTTTTCGGCGACCGCCGGCCGTTCATCGTGGCCCTTCTGATTCCCGGCTTCGAGGCGCTCGAGCGCTGGGCGCAGGAGCGCGCGATTCCAATTGCCGATCGGGCGGAGCTCATCACGCGACCGGAGGTAAAGGCGCTCTTCCACGAGATCGTCGAGAAGGTCAATCTGGGGCTGGCGCGGTTCGAGACGGTGAAGAAGTTCCAACTGGCGCCCGAGCCGCTGACGATGGAAAAAGGGGAGCTGACCCCGACGCTGAAGGTGAAGCGTCGCGTGATCGAGACGAAGTACGCCGGCCTGATCGACGCGATGTACGCCGAGTAGCGGCCGTGCGGGCGGGGTCTCCGGTGGCAGTCATGGGTCCGCAGTTTCCACCGACTCCCCACCCGGCAACCCCATCGGCGTTGCGTTGACCTCTCGCTGCGCCATGGTGCGGGATCCGTACTAGCTTGTCCCCCAACGGTATTCGCAGTGCGTTGTGGGGCAGGCGCTCCGCGCCTGCGTTTTCGCAAGCGCTGTCGAAAAAAGCACGCGCGGAGCGCGCGCCCCACGGATGCACGCGACGGGGGATGGCGAGAAGCTCAACGCTTTCGCCCGGCAGCCTCGGCTACCCCTGGCCCAGCCTGGATGCGTCGGTGAGAGATCTGCGCTATTTGCCGGTGCGGCCGCTGGCAGCGGCCTCGGCGCGCCTTCAGCGCCCTGCGCGGTGCAGCAGCGAGCCGACGGTGAGCGGGCGGAGTCCGCGCCTATCCATCTCGTCGAGGAAAATCGGCAGCGCCTCACGCAGGGGCGCATCCGGGCGGCTGTTCCCAAGGTGGGCGAGCAGGATCGCGCCCGCCAGCGGAACGCCGGTTCGCCGTTCGAAGCTGATGAGGCGGCGCGCCATCGCCTCGGGGCCAAGAAAGTTGCGGGCGCGCGAGTCCTCGACCCAGTCGAGCGCGTCGAGGGAATCGTCCGGGGAGTGGGTCCAGTCGACATGGGTGAGGCCGAGCTGACTGGCCCAGGCGCGCAAGATCGCATTGTGCTCGCCATAGGGGGCGCGCCAGAACCGCGAGGGAACGACGCCAGTGACGGCGGTGATTGCAACTGCTGCACTGCGAAGCTCTTCCTGGAGGCGCTCCCGGGTGATCTCGGGGCGGGTGTGGTGGCGGTGGTTCTCGGCCCAGGTCGTGAGATGAGGATGGCTCATGGTGTGGTTGCCGATCTCGTGGCCGTCGGCCTGGGCCTGGCGCAGGAGGGCAGGGTTGTCGAGGGCGAAGCGGCCGGTGACGAACAGCGTGGCCAACACCTTCCTTTCGCGCAGCAGCGCGAGCAGCTCGGCGGCGCCGTTGGCCTCGGCGTGCCCGTCGAACGTCAGCGCGAAGTAAGGGCCGGCGCCGGCGACCTGGTCGATGGTCTCGGGCGGCGCGGCGCCAGCAGGGGCGAGCGCGGCTCCAGCAAGGATTCCGATCAGCGAAAGTCGGCAGAGGGCTCGCCACGAAACAACTATCGCGCTGCGGCCGCAGATGCTGGGCAGCTCGCGGCTTACGTCCTCGCTCCCTTCCGCACCGGAGGAGTGACTACGGCTTGGTCGGTCGCTCCGGGCGCGCTCGCGATCTGCCACAGCCTCTGCGCCCTCGCTTGCGACACTTCTTCCATGACGAGCCCTAGGCTTCAACACGCCGCAATTCTGACAGAAACCCGCGGCGCTGCCTGGCGCGTGACCTCGGCGGGGCGCTTCGCTACAATCTCGGCGGACGAGAGGACCCGATGTGGAACCTGCCAAACTCGCTGACCTTTCTGCGCATCCTCATGGTGCCCCTGCTCGTCGTGGTGCTCCTGACACGGTTTTCGGGCAGCGAGTTCTGGGGGCTGGCGATTTTCCTCTTCGCCGCGCTCACCGACTTGATGGATGGGATCATCGCCCGGCGCACCCAGGCGGTCACGGTCGCCGGGACCCTGCTTGACCCGATCGCCGACAAGCTGCTGATCTCGGCGGCCTTCATTTCCCTCGTTGAGCTCGGTCTGGCGCCGGCGTGGATGGTGGTGGTGATCGTCGGTCGCGAGTTTGCGGTCTCCGGGCTTCGCCAGGTCGCCCACGAGCATGGCGTGGTGATTGCCGCCAACTGGTGGGGCAAGCTGAAGACGCTGTCGCAGATCTTCGCGGTGTCGCTGCTCATCGTCTACTACCAGCTCGGTCGCTGGGCGCTGGTGTCCAAGGTCGCCCTCTGGGTCGCGATGATCATGACGGTGGTGTCGCTCATCAACTATTTCTCGAGCTTCTGGCGGCGGGTGATGGGGAACGGGGCATGAGGCTCGCCCGCGGTGCGGGGGCGGCCCGCGCGGTGGTGCGGCTCGGGCACCGCTGCCCGCGAATCGTCCTGGCCGGGGCGGTGTTGACGATTCTGGCCGGAGTATTGGTTGGGACCCGGCTCTCCTTCGACACCGACATCTTGAGCCTCATGCCCAGGCGGGACCCGGTGGTGCAGAATTTTCGCCGCACTCTGGCGGAGTTCGGCACGCTCGACACATTACTGGTCGCGGTGCGGGTCGGCGGGGAGGAGCGGCTCGAGCCGGCGCTGCAACTGGTCGACTCACTCGCCGAACAGCTCGCGGCCAGCCCCCACCTGACGAATGTGCAGGCGCGCCTCGAGGATCCCGCGCGGCTGGCCGACGCGGTGCTGCGGCATGCCTGCCTGTTCCTCGACGGCGACGGCTTGGACGCGCTGGGAAGCCGACTCTCCCCGGTGGGGCTGGCCGCCCGCGCGGCCGATATTCGCGCCGGGCTCGAGGCGCCGCACGGGATGCTGGCGAAGGAGTTCGCGATTCGCGACCCCCTTGGCCTGCTCCCGTTCCTGCTCGGGCGGCTCACCCGGGCGCCGGCGGCGCTCAAGGTGGACTTCTCCAGCGGTTACTATCTTGCTGCCGACCACTCCCTGGTGCTAGTGCTGGCCAAGCCGAGAGGCCCCGCACAGGACATCGATTTCGACCGCCTGCTGATCGCCGACGTGAGCAGTCGGATCGAGGCCGCGCGGGCCGAGCTCGCAGCCGAGCTCGAAGTGCCGCTGGCCGAGGTCCCGGAGGTTGTCCTGGGCGGCGGCCATCGCATCGGCCTCGAGGACGCCACCCTGATTCGTCGCGACATCATGGCCAACTCGGTTTCCTCGCTGGCGGGCGTGATGCTGCTGTTCTTCCTTGCATATCGCCGGCTCGCCACCACGCAGTTCGCCTTCCTGCCGCTCGCGGTGGGCCTGGCGCTGACATTTGTTTTCACCGGCGTGGCGCTGGGGCGCCTGAGCTCCGCCACCTCGGCGTTCGCCGCCCTCCTTGTCGGTCTCGGCATCGACTTCACGATCGTGCTCTATGGCCGCTACCTCGAGGCGCGCCTGAGCGGGCTCGAGCTCGCGCCGGCTCTCGACGTCATGGCCACGCAGTCTGGCCCGGCGGTGATGCTCGGCGCGGTGACTACGGTCGGCACGTTCTACTCCTTCCTGGCGACCCGTTTTGTCGGTCTGCAGGAGCTCGGCCTGCTCACCGGCACTGGCATCGTGCTCATGGCCTTGTCCAGCTTCCTGCTGCTGCCCGCGCTCATCACCGTCTTCGACCGCGGCGCCCCGCGCCCGCATTCAGCCTGGCTCAACCCGGCGCCTTTGCTGGGCTGGGCCGGACGCCATCGCCGTCTCGTGCTCGTCGCGGTGGCGGCCGTCACGGTGGCGGCCGCTGCGACTCTCCCGTCCGTGCGCTTTGACGATGACGTGCGCCACCTACGTTCGCCCGCCAACCGAGGGGTGGCGGTCCAGGAGGAGGTTGCCCGCGCGTTCGGGCTGTCGTTCAACGCGATGATGGTGCGCATCGAGGGCCGGGACGCGCAGCAGGTGTTGGAGCGGGTGCGCGTGCTCGAGGCCGGTCTAGTCGAGATGGAAGCGGCCGGGCTGCTGGCGTCACACGAGTCGCTGGGCAACCTGCTGCCCCCGCTACCGGCACAGCAGCGCGCGCTCTCGTGGCTGGCTGAGCATCGCGAGCTGACCGATCCCCGCCGGGTTCGCGAGGCACTCGTGGCCGCGATGGTTGGCGCCGGTCTAGCGGTGGAGGCCTTCGCTCCTGGCCTCGAGAATCTGGAGAGCACGCTGCGGCCCGCGGGGGCCGTCTCCTTCGAGGTCTGGCGCGGCACGCCGGTGGAGCAGGTGGTGGAGCGCTCGCTGCGCGAGTCGCCCGGGCAGGCCACCACCATCGTCAATGTCTTCCCGCCTCCGGGCAGGTGGCGGCGCGAGGCGCCGCCGGAGCTGGTCAAGCTGGTGAGCTCTGTACCGGGCGCCTCTCTCACCGGTGTGAACCTGATCTCACAGCGGCTGCGGCGGACCGTCTGGCAAGACGCCGCACTCGCCGGCGGGCTCGGGCTCGGTGTCGTCTTTCTGATGCTGCTCTGGGAGCTGCGCGGCCTGCGGCCGGCGCTGGTCTGCCTGCTCCCGGTGGGCGTCGGCGTGATCTGGATGGTAGGGACGATGGGAGCCCTCGGGTTCCCCCTCAACCTGCTCAATGTCTTCGTCATTACCATGGTGATCGGGGTGGGGGTCGACTATGGCATCCACATGCTTCACCGGGTACGGGACAAAGCGAGCGAGAAGGATCTGGGCGAGACCGCGCGCGCAGTGATTCTCGCCGCGCTGACCACCATCGTGGGTTTCGGCTCGCTGGTCACGACTCACTATCCGGGCCTGCAGAGCATCGGCTGGATGACCTCCCTCGGCGTGACGTACTGCTGCCTGCTGGCGGTGGTGGTGCTGCCGCTGATCGTGAGGGTCGAGGGCCGATGAGCTTCTGGCGGCGTCTCCAGCCGGCGCGAGTGCTCGTGGCCTCCTTTGCGATCGTGATCGCGCTCGGCGCCTGGGCGTTGCGACAGCCCTGGGCGGCCCAACCGGGGCGCCAGCTCTCCTGGGCGGAGGCGCTCTTCACCTCAACCAGCGCCACCTGCGTGACCGGCCTCATCGTGCGCATGCCCGGCGACCTTACGGTGGCGGGGCAGGTCGTCATTGCCGTGCTGATCCAGGTGGGCGGCCTCGGCATCATGACCTTCGGACTCTTCTTCGTGCTCTTGCTCGGACGCCGCCTGTCCCTGTTCGGGCGCGAGCTGCTGATGTCCTCGCTCGCCCACGGCCCCTGGGAGGACTTCTGGCCGCTGCTGCGCACGGTAATCTTCGCGACCGCTTCGGTCGAGGCTGCCGGCGCGGCGCTGCTCGCCGCCGGCTGGTGGCATGAGCTCTCCTGGCGGGCGATTCCCTGGGGGGTGTTTCACTCGGTAAGCGCCTTCTGCAACGCGGGGCTCGGGCTTCACCCGGCGTCGCTGGCGCCCTGGCGCGAGTCGGCCACCATCAACCTCACGATCGGCATGCTCATCGTCATCGGCGGGCTCGGCTTCCTGCCCGCGACCGAGCTGGTGCAGCGGCTGCGGCATGGGGTCCGCCGCCCGCTGTCGCTCCATGCCCGGACGGTGCTGGTCGCCACCGCCGCGCTGCTGGTGCTCTCCTGGGCGGGTTTCGCGCTGCTGGAGTGGCGCAGCACCCTGGCCGGGCTGCCCGTGCGCGAGCGGTTGCTGGCCATCTGGCTGCAGGGGATCGTGCCGCGCACCGCGGGCTTTTCGAGCCTCGACTACGGCGCGATGAACCCGGCGACGCTGCTGTTTACCATCGTCTTGATGTTCATCGGCGCCTCGCCGGGCTCGACCGGAGGCGGGGTCAAAACCGCCACCCTCGGCGTTCTCATTGCGGTGCTGATCGCAAGGGTGCGGGCGCGCAAGCAGGTCACGCTCTTCCGGCGCGGCATTGGCGATGCCACCGTCGCGACCGCCTTCGTCGTGCTGCTGCTTTCGCTTTGTGTTGTGGTGGGCGGCACCCTGCTGGTGCTGGCCATCGAGCATGGTGCGGCGGGCGGCGCGGCCTCGCGGGCGGCGTCGCTGGCGGAGACCTTCGACGTGGTCTCGGCCTTTGGCACGGTGGGTCTGTCCACCGGCATCACGCCCGCGCTCTCGGTGGACTCGTGGCTGGTTCTGG
>JAZDGE010000026.1:0-7081 GCA_043807175.1 Acidobacteriota bacterium | reverse complement strand
TCGCTCGCTCCGACAACCCGTTCATAGACTACTCGCGGCGCGATCAGTTGAGGACGAGCTGGCTCGGCATCAGCTTCATACTCTGGTACGAGTTGTTCTTCAACCGCAACCTGGATCTGTTCAGGGCCATCGAGAACCTGGCCTTGCAGGGTTGCGACAACACGCACAGCGGTTACCAGCCGCTGTTTCTGCAACAGCGAATTGGCTGAACGGGCATGAGGTTGAGGAACCAGGCAATCGCGGGCATGAGGTGGACGGGCCTGGCAACGCTGGTCGTCGGGGCGCTCCAGGTCTTTCAGTTCGTGGTTGTCGCCAAGCTGCTCTCACCCGCTGACTTTGGAATGATAGGCTTGGCGCTGGTGGTGATCGGCTTCCTGCAGTCCTACACCGACCTTGGCATCAGCGCGGCCATTATCCATCGCCAGGACGCCAGCCAAGATGAGCTGTCGTCGCTCTACTGGCTCAACCTGCTGGCCGGCGCGCTCACATTTGCCGCCTTTGCCCTCGCCTCGCCGCTCATTATCGCGTTCTTCAAGGCGCCGGGGCTGAGCGGGTTAATGCTGTTCATGTCGCTTGCATTCCTGATCGCGCCGCTGGGCAGCCAGTTCGAGATCCTGCTGCGCCGTGACCTTCGCTTCGACACCCTGGCAGCGTTCGAGATGGCAAGCGCAGCGATAAGCTCTGCCACCACGGTGATGCTGGCTTTCTGCGGGCTGGCCGCGTGGGCTCTGGCGATCGGCTACATCGCAAACGTGGCTATCCGGACGCTCTGCTTGGTGGCGGCTGGAGTGAGACGCTTCCGGGTCCATTGGCACTTCAGCGCCGCGGAGGTGAGGAGCTACCTGGCCTTCGGTCTCTATCAACTGGGCGAGCGAAGCGTCAACTACCTCGTCGAGCGCACCGACCAAATTCTGATTGGCCACTTTCTGGGTGTGCGCGACCTTGGCTACTACAACTTCGCTTATAACCTGGCCATTCAGCCGCTCAGCCGCATCAACCCTGTTGTCACGCGGGTGATCTTCCCGGTTTTTTCCAGGATGCAGAACGATCGCGAGACCCTGAAGCGCTGGTACCTGAAGATCGTCCACTTGCTGACTGCCATTCATGCGCCGATCGCCGGAGGGCTCGCGGTGGTGGCGCCGCTAGCCGTGCCGCTGGTGTTTGGCGAGAAGTGGCGGCCCAGCGTGGTCCTGCTGCAGCTCCTATGCGTGCTCGCGCTGCTGCGCAGCACCGGGAACCCCATCGGCAGCCTGCTGTTGGCCAAGGGCCGGGCTGACCTCGGCCTCAAGTGGAACCTTTGCTTTTTTCTCCTGACCACACCCGTAATGCTTGTTGGCGTGCACCTTTTCGGCAGCGTTGGGATGGTTGTCAGCATGCTGCTGGTCGGCCTGTTGGCAAAGATAGCCAGCTATTTTTACCTGCTTCGTCCGTTGGTCGGGAGTTGCGGGAGCCAATTCCTGGCCGCTCTGACCCGGCCACTGGTCCCGATGGCGGTGATGGTTGCAGCGGTGGCAGGCCTTTCCTTCTGGCGCCCCGTTGTGGCGCCAGGATACCTCCTGTCTCTGCAGGTGGGCGGCGGAATCGCGCTCTACATTGCGGCGTTGGGTTTGTCGGACCAGGAGATCTTCAGCCAGCTTCGGCTGTTGCGA
Source organism: Acidobacteriota bacterium (assembly GCA_043807175.1). GTDB lineage: Bacteria > Acidobacteriota > Thermoanaerobaculia > Thermoanaerobaculales > Thermoanaerobaculaceae > JAZDGE01. The sequence continues at coordinate 5,432 of JAZDGE010000026.1, read as the reverse complement.
GAGAAGGAAAGTGAATAGGGACAAGCCCGCAGTGGCCCACCTCCACTCGTGCTTCTTCGCGAAATCGGAGACCTTCATCTTCAACACCATCGCCGGTCTACGCCGCTTCCGGCCGATCTGTCTGGCCTGGGAGTTCCGCAACCTCGACCTCTTCCCGCTGCCGGCGAGAACGTGTTTCCCGCTCGGTTCGCCCCGCTACTCGCCTTCCTGGTGGCCGGAGGCGCTGGCGCGCCGACTCGCCGATCGCGAGCTCGGCGGCGAGCGCGTGCTGCGCCGCGAGGGTGCGGTGCTCCTCCACGCCCACTTCGGGCCGTCGGGAGTGCTGGCGCTGCGGTTGCAGCGCGGCACTGGCCTGCCGCTGGTGACCACCTTCTACGGCCACGACATGTCGCAGTTGGGCCAAGACCCGAGATGGCAGGAGCGCTACCAGCGGCTGTTTGTGCGGGGCGAGCTGTTTCTCGTCGAGGGACCGCACATGAAGGAGCAATTGGCGGGGCTCGGCTGCCCGGCCGAGAAGATCGCTATTCAGCGCATCGCGATTCCGGTCTCGCGCCTCGCCTTTCGCGCCCGCTCGCCCAGGGGACGTGGAGAAAACGTCGTGCTTCTCTTTGCCGGGCGTTTCACCGCCAAGAAAGGCCTCGGCGATGCGCTGTCGGCTCTGGCCCAGGTGCGGGAGCGGTTCCCGCGGGTCGAGCTGCGGGTGATCGGCGACGGGGCGTTGCGCGGCGACATCGAGCGGCAGATCATCAGCAGCAAGATGAAACGAATCGTCCAACTGCTGGGTTTCCTCGACCACCGCGAGTACTTGGCGGAGATGGAGCGGGCCGACATCTTCCTCCAGCCCAGCGCCACCGCTGCCGACGGCGACAGCGAGGGCGGCGCCCCGACCACGATCCTCGAGGCGCAGGCGCTGGGACTGCCGGTGGTGGCCACCCGGCACGCCGACATTCCGAACGTGGTGGCACCGGGTGAGAGCGCCCTGCTCGGCCCGGAGCACGACGTCGATGCCCTGGCGGACAATATCCTGGTCCTGTTGCAGCATCAGGAAAGCTGGGCGGCGATGGGCCGGGCCGGCCGGCGGTTCGTGGAGACTCATCACGATGTCGCCAGCGAGATTCCTCGCCTCGAGGCCAGGTACGCGGAGCTGGCCAGATAAAATGAGAGACCGTCTCAAATCTGCGCTTGCCGCGGCCATCTCGGCTACCTGGTTTGGCCCCGTGCACATCGGCCACTTCGTTCGCACCAGGCAGTTTCGCCGCCAACTGCGCAAGCTCGACCTTGGCAGGCTCCGGAAGGTCCTGGACGCCGGCTGTGGCAGCGGCGACTACGCCCTGGAGCTGGCGCGGCGCTGTCCCGGGGCGACAATCACCGCGTTGGACCTGCGCCAGCCGGCGGCGCCAGCGGGCGCCCCGCCCAACATCGTCTGGGTGCAGGGTGACCTGCGCGAGCTTCGCGCCGTGGGCGAGTACGACCTCATCTCCTGCATCGACGTGCTCGAGCACATCCCCGGCAACGGGCAGGTGCTGCGGCGGTTCTTCGATGCGCTGGCGCCGGGCGGCACCCTTCTCGTCCACATGCCGGATGACCGCAGCGGTCGCAGAGTCCTCCCCGCGCGCTGGTTTGCCGAGTTCGACGAGTGGGCACAGGTGGAGCATGTCGGCGAGCAGTACACCTTGGCCGAGCTGGTCGCGCTGCTACGCTCGCTCGGCCTTGCCATCCGCCACGCGCAGTACACCTTCGGCTGGCTGGGCGGGTTGGCCTGGGAGCTGGATCGCCTCACCGACGCGCGCTGGCGGCTAAAGATCCTTCTGATGCCGCTTTTGAAACTGCTGGCGGTGCTTTCACTCGCCACCCGGCCCCGGCAGGGCTCGGTGATGGTGCTGGCGCAGAAGTAGATGGCTAGCCCTGTCGTCTCCGTCATCATCCCCGTTTTCAACCTCGAGGCGTTTCTGCGCGAGGCGGTGGACTCGGTGCTTGCCCAGTCGTTCACGGACTTCGAGCTCCTGCTCGTGGACGACGGCTCGACCGACGGCAGCCGCGAGCTCATCGCCGTTTATCGGCAGCGCTATCCCGGGCGCGTGCAGGCTCTTCTTCAGGCGCACCGCGGGGCGGCGGCGGCGCGCAACGCCGGGATCGCGGTCGCGCGCGGCGAGTGGATCGCGTTCCTCGACGGGGACGATGCGTGGCGTCCCGCCAAGCTCGAAGCGCAGTTGCGTCTGGCGGCAGCGGATCCACGCTGCAACTTCGTCGCGAGCGCGGTCGAGATCCACGGCCAGGGACGGCCGTGGCTGCCGCCGCCCGAGGTCGCCCCGGACCTCAAGGTCGAGCTCCTGCGCCGGGGCTGCTTCATCACCCTCTCGTCCGTGCTCCTCCGCCACGAGCTGCTGGCGCAGGTGCGTTTCGACGAGAGCTTGGAGGGCGCCCAGGACTTCGAACTCTTCCTGCGCATCGCGGACGACGCCCACCTGGCCGTGGCGCCGGCGCCGCTGGTGCTCTACCGCCTGCGCGAAGGAGCCATCAGTGACCTCAGCACCACCCGCTATCTTCAGGCCCACAGCCATTTCCAGGTGGCCAGTCGCGAGGTCAGGCGGCTCCTTCGCGAGCAACCGCTGCGGCTGGGGCCACACCTTCCGGAGGTGCGGAGGGCGCTGCGGCGGCTCGCCCACGAAGCTGCCTACAGCGCGCTGATGAGCCGGCGGGCGGAACTGGCAATGCGAGTGAGGCTGGCAGCGGTCGCGATCGCCAGCGATCCGCCGCGCCTGAAGAACTACCGCCTGCTTCTGCAGGCCCTGCTGCCGGCCGCGGTCAATGCTGGCCTCGCCAGGCGGCGAGCGGCCGCGCGCCCGGGGTTGTGAGGGGTTGCTGGCCCGAAGGGTGGCGTCGCGGGCCGTACGGCGGCGCGGGCTAGCCCTTGAGGGACGAGGCGGTGGCCAGCTCTGGCTCCGCGCGAACCATCATGCGGACGAGCTCGGGGAAGGCTACCTTCGGCTCCCAGCCCAGCATTTCCTTGGCCTTGGACGGGTCCGCCTGCAGCGCCTCCACCTCGGCAGGCCGGAAGTAGCGCGGATCGACCACGACCAGGAGCCGCCCGGTCGCGGCATCGACGCCCTGCTCGTCCAGGCCAGCGCCTTCGAAGCACAGGCCAATGCCAGCCTCGGCGAAGGCCGCGGCGCAGAACTCGCGCACCGAGTAGGTCTCGCCGGTGCCGATCACGAAGTCGTCGGGCCTCTCCTGCTGCAGCATCAGCCACATCGCTTTAACGTAGTCGCCGGCATAACCCCAGTCGCGGCGCGCCTCGAGGTGGCCGAGCGCGAGGGGCGCCTTGCGCCCGCCCCCGACAAGCTCCGCGACCGCCCGGGTGATCTTGCGGGTGACGAAGTTCTCGCCCCGCCGCGGCGACTCGTGGTTGAAGAGGATGCCGTTGGCGCAGAACATGCCGTAGGCCTCGCGGTAGTTCACGGTCGCCCAAAAGGCGTACATCTTGGCCACCGCGTAGGGCGAGCGCGGATGAAAGGGCGTGCGCTCGCTCTGCGGCGCCTGCTCCGCCTTGCCGAAGAGCTCCGAGGAAGATGCCTGGTAGAAGCGCGCCCGCGGAGCCAGTTGGCGAAGCGCCTCGAGGAGACGGATCGTTCCCATCGCGGTGACCTCGCCGGTGTAGGTCGGCTGGAGGAACGAGATGCCCACGTGCGACTGCGCTGCCAGGTTGTACACCTCGTCGGGGGTGGACGCCGCGATCACGTAGTGCAGCGAGTCGGCGTCCGAGAGATCCCCGTAGTGAAGCAAGAGGCGGTCCCGGAAGCCGGGGTCGGTGCGCAGATGGTCGATGCGTTCGCGGTTGAAGGTCGAGGAGCGGCGGACCAGACCATGAACCTCGTAACCCTTGGCGAGCAGCAGCTCGGCCAGGTAGGAACCGTCCTGCCCCGTGATGCCGGTGATCAAGGCCTTTTTCACGGGAGGATTGTATCAGCCGTCCGACCGGCGCGAATGATCCGAGTCTGGAGACCGCGGGCGCGCCAGCGCGCTGCCTGCTCGCCCAGCGCCGCGGTCTCCTGCGCCAGCCAGACGAACCCTCCGCTGCGGTGAGCCAGGACCGCGCCCGAGGCGTCGCGAAGCGAGCGCTCGCCATCGTCGATGCGGCGCACGAGGACGTCCTCACGTCCGATCACCCAGTCAACCAGCGCGGCGGCGTCGATCAGCCCCGCCGGGTCGGGACCGCGCGGGTAGAGCAGCTTGGGTAGCCCCTCCGGTGACGCGGCTACATCCCGTAGGGGGTTGTCCCGCTCCTGCCGCACCACGAGGACCGGACGGCCGGGGGAGAAATCACGGGCAACCGCGCGGGCCTGGACGAGCAGCCGGGCGTGAGCGTCCGACAACCGCTTCCAGTCGCGCAGGTCGGCACCCACGGTGAACGCCCCGGCGGCCAAGACCATGGCGGCGAGGGAAGTGGCGCCGAGGGCGGCAGCAAGCCGGACACGCGGCGCCAGCTCGGCCAGCAGCGCCACCAGGCAGGCGGCAACGAGCAGCAGAAAGCCGGCATAGGGGATGGCCGTGTAGCGCGTTGGGAGGTAAGGAACGAAGAGCGTTGGCAGCATCGGGGCCAGGAGCAGCGCCGCGCCGACCGCGCCAGCGGCGAGGCGCCGGCGGAGGATCAGAACGACCGCGGCAGCGACCATCGCGCACCCGAGGATCCCCTTCCAGGAGAAAGGGAAGCTGACAGGAGTGAGGGTCTCGAGCGAGAGAAACGCGGCCAGTTGATGGGGGACCTTGGCCAGCGGCGCGAGGGCGAACCGGTAGTACCCCTTGCCGGTCGGAAAGGCGAGGAAGTAGGCGGCGACGTAAGCGAGCGCCGCCGCCCCAAACGGCAGCGCGGCCCGCACTGCCCCCCAGCCAAAGCGTCGCTGCTGGAAGGTCGCCAGCGCCCACGCGAGCGCCGCCGTCACCACCCAGGTCTCCTTGCTCACCATCGCCAGGAAGGTGGCCACGCCGGCCGCCGCCAGGCGCCCTGCACTCCAGCGCTCGGAGGCTTGCGGCCACGCGCCGATGAGGCCAAGCCAGCCGAGGAAGAGGAGGTTCTCAAAGCGAATCGCGACCGATGCGGCGGGCTCGAAGGTGAAGGGTGAGCAGGCCCAGAGTGCCGCCACCGCCCACGCTACCCCCATCGCGAGCCCAAGACGTCGCCCGACCGCCGCCAGCGCGATGGCCGCCAGCCCCTGGAGCAGCAGGTTGGTGATTCGGTAGCCCAGCGGCGCAAATCCCCAGAGCAGGCGGTCCAGCGCCAGCGTCCAGGTGTTGGCGGGCCGATAGAACGTGTCGAGATCGGCGAGCAGCAGGGCCGGGCGGTGCATCGCCGCGTGTGCGTGCTGCACCCACTGGTAGTCGTCACCCATCAGCTCCATGCCGAGCACAGGGCGGTAGAGGAGGCCGAGCGCCGC
>JAZDGE010000025.1:0-4036 GCA_043807175.1 Acidobacteriota bacterium | reverse complement strand
CCCGCCGATTCTGTGCCGCAACACGCGGTCAGTACCAGCCGGGCTTTCCCTCGAGCAGCCAGATGTCGCCGCTGAGATCATCCTGAGCATAGGCCAGCAGCCGGCCGTCGGCCGAGATGTTGAACTGCCCGGCCCAGTCGGCGTCGCCGAAATTCACCTCCGCCTCGAAATCCAACACCTCCAACGTGTCCATGCGCAGGCGGCGGAGCTGCGCCCGCCTGCCGTTCCACAACCCGCTGATCAGCAGCCCACCCCCACCTGGATCCCAAGCCAACCTACGCGCGCCGGCGTTTCGTGTCAACATGGTAGGAGGCGAGCCCCCGTCGGCTCGCGCCAGCCAGACGTCTGCGCTCGCATTCTTGCCACGCACGAAGGCGATGTACAAGCCGTCGGGGGACCACGCCGGGTACCCGTCGCTGGTGGCATCAGAGGTAACGCGGCGGGGCTGGGAGATTCGCCGCCCGTCGCGGACGCCGGCGACCGCCAGGTGCGAGTGCCCGTCACGCTCGGAAACGTAGACAATCTGCGCGCCGTCCGGTGACCAGGCAGGGTGGAAATTCTGCGAGCCATCGTCAGTGAAACGAATGGGCTGGCGCCCTTCGGTGTCGACAGTCATGATGTCCCGCTGGCCCAGGTACGCGCGGTGATAGGCAATCCAGCGCCCGCCAGGCGAGAACTGGGGCAGCGATGCCCCGCCCGGTTGATCGGTCAGTCTGCGGGCCGCACCAACCGGGCGAAGCGGTTGCAGCCAGATATCGTTCTTCCCCCAGCGGTTGGACACGAAGGCGATGGCGCTGCGATTGGGCGCGATCGAGGGCTGGTCGTCCATTCGCAGGTCGCCAAAGCGACTCCGCTCTCCGGTTGCAGGGTCGACCAACACGACATCGCTCTGGTGTGCATAGGTGGAGTAGGCGAGCCGCGACCCGTCGCGCGAGACGCTGGGCTGCGATTCGGGGCCGGTGCCGGCGGTCAGCGGGCCTGGCTCTCCACTATCCGACGAGACATACCAGATCGCCCGGCTGCCCTGGCGGGTCGAGGTGAAGAAGATGGTGTGGCCATCCGAGGACCAGCAGGGGTCGAGATCCGTGGCGACCTCCTGCGTCAGGCGAAGTGGGCGGCCGTCCTGGGTGGGGACCAGCCAGAGGCTCCGGAAATCCGCGTAGCAGATCCGCTGGCCGTCCGGTGACCAGGCGGGGCGCCTGTGCCCCCAGAAACCGTCGACATCGCCCGTGAGGCGTGTGGCCTGCTGTAGCGCCGCAACTGGAGCGACGAAAACCCGAGACTCACCCAGCGGCGCGGCTCGGCAAAATGCGATTTGCGTGCCGTCTGGCGAGATTGCTGGGTCAAACGCCGGCGCAACGATCGGCGTGGCTGGTCCTCCTAGCCGTCCCACCTTCCAGATTCCGGACTCGCTGTTCCGGTCGGACGTGAACGCAACCGCACTCGAGTCGGGAAACCAGGCGGGGTCACGGTCATCCGCCGGATCGTCGGTGAGCCGCAAGGAGTTGCCACCTCGGACGTCGACCACCCAGATGTCGGCGTTGCCCGACTCGTTTGAGACGTAGGCAATAGTGGCGCCGTCAGGAGAAAGAGCGGGCCGCAGCTCCCAGCCGGGGGCGGCAGTGACCTGGCGGGTGACACCCGTCCTGCGGGATTCGGGGCCCGCGGCGCGCAAGCGCAGCCATGCCACGCCTGCTACCACAAGCGCGGCGGCGAGAATGGCGGCCCTCGCCAGCCACCCGAGGCGCCGCCGCCGGGGCGCCACCGGGAGCGGCGGCGTGACGCTGGTGCCGGATTCCAGGCGGCGGCGCAGCGCCCGCAGGTCGGCGAGCATCTCGGCCGCGCTCTGGAAGCGCTCGTCCACGCGCTTGGCCAGCGCCTTGCGAATTATCCGCTCGAGCTCCGCCGGCGTCTCGTAGGTGAAGCGCGAGATCGGCTCGGGCTCGCGGTTCAAAATCGCGTTCAAAATCTCGCCATAGCCGAAACCCGGAAAGGGCGGATTGCCAGTGCATGCCTGGTAGAGCACGGCGCCGAACGAGAAGAGGTCACTGCGAGCGTCCAGCGGCTTGCCGAGTGCCTGCTCCGGGGACATGTAGCCGGGCGTTCCCACCGTCGCGCCCGGCTCGGTGAGACCGGTGGACACGGCCGAGCCCGCCGAAACGCCCTCACCCGCGGGGAGGATGCGCGCGAGGCCAAAGTCGGCCAGCAGCGCCCGTCCCTCAACGTCGAGGAGCACATTGCCGGGGGTGATGTCACGATGGAGCACGCGGGCCGAGTGGGCCGTGTGCAGCGCCGCGGCCAGATCCTCACCGAGGCGCACGACCTTCTCGGCGGCGAGCCGGCCCTGCTCGACGAGCAGCTTGCGCAGACTCGTCCCGGAGATAACCGGCATCACCAGCCAGGGCAGGTCGCCGTCCTCGAACGCCTCGAACACCGGGACGATGTTCGGGTGGGCCAGGCGGGAGGCCGCGCGCGCCTCTCGCAGGAAGCGGCGCCGGTGCTCGTCCTCGCTGGCCAGCGAGGGCCAGAGCGTCTTGAGCGCGACCTCGCGCTCCATCGTCGGATCGAGCGCGCGGTAGACCACTCCCATGCCGCCGCGGCCGAGCTCGTCGAGGACCTCGTAGCGGCCGACCCGCGATCCCGGGCCGGGCAGGGATGGCGAAGGCGCCGCCGCGGCACCGCCGGAGGATCCCCTGACGCCGCGAACCCGGTGCGATCCCTGGCGGGCGCGGCCGTGAGGCGCGCTTGGCTGGCGGGGCAGAGCCGCTTTTCGTGGTGGGGTCGACTCACGCATAACGCGAGTCTCAGGTTAGCATCGCCGAGACCGCGGTCAAGGGCCGCGAGCCAACCTCTCTTGCTTCGGCGGGCCAGAGCGGCATGGGGCCAGTTGACTTGTGTGGAGCGTCTTTCTACTCTCATGGCACGGGGAGTTCGGCGAGATCGCGTGCAATCGGACGCCTCGGTGACTCTGATCCCAGTTGCAGGACTGGCGAATGGTTGGGCATGCTGGACGACCGTAGGGTGCGGAGGGGGCAGAACATGGCGAGGGGTCGCATTTTGGTCCTCGAAGACGACTTGGCCACCGGCAGGACGATGGCAGAGACTCTGCAACGCGCTGGCTTCGAAGTGCCCGAGGTCGCGCGAAGTGCAGCCCAGGCGTTCGAGCTGGCGGCGCGGCTCAAGCCCGAGCTCGTGCTTGCCGAGGTCACACTGGCGGACGGCGGCGATGGGATCCAGGTGGTGGCGGAGGTGCTGCGGTCGGGCGAGGCGCCGGTCGTGTACCTCGCCGCGTGCGCCGATTTCGCTCTCCTCGAGCGGGCCAAGGAGAACGCTTGCTATGGCTTCCTCGTCAAGCCCATCGACGGGCGGACGCTGGTGGCCACCGTTGAGGTGGCGATCCACCGCTTTCAGGAGGGCCGCCGGCGGGCCGAGGAAGCGCTGCGCCAGCGGGATGAGGAGCTGCGCCAGGCACAGAAAATGGAAGCGATGGGGCGCCTCGCCGGTGGCGTGGCGCATGATTTCAACAACATCCTACAGGCGATGCTGTCGCTCACCCAGGTGCTGCGCGTCCGGCGCCAGGACAAGTTCGGCTTCGCCGACGCGGTGGAGGAGCTCGATGGGCACGTGAAGAGGGGCGCCGCCCTGACTCGCCAACTGCTGCTCTTCTCGCGCCGCGAGACGCCGCATCCGGAGCAGCTCGACCTCAACGAGATCGTCCAGGACAACGCAAAGATGCTGCGCCGGCTGGTCCGCGAGAACATCAAGGTTGCCGTCGAGCTCGCTTCTGAACCACTGCTGATCGATGGTGATCGGGGCCAGCTCGGCCAGGTGCTGATGAACCTGGTGGTGAACGCCTGTGATGCCATGGCCGAGGGGGGCGAGCTGCACATCCGATCGGGTCGCGGCGCCGGATCCGAGGTGTGGATGGAGGTTCGCGACACCGGCTGCGGCATGGCGCCCGAGCTGGTGGCGCGGATCTTCGAGCCCTTCTTCACCACCAAGGGCGCAGGCAAGGGGACTGGCCTTGGCCTGGCGG
>JAZDGE010000024.1:0-2526 GCA_043807175.1 Acidobacteriota bacterium | reverse complement strand
TGCCGCGCTCGATCAGGCGGGCGGGGTTGGCGAGCAGGCCGGCAAGCGCAGTGGCCACCTGCTCCGGGCTGGCGGCGCGCTCCTCGAGCACGACTGCCGCGCCGGTGGCGGCGAGGGTCTCGGCGTTGCAGAGCTGGTGGCCATGGGCGGCCGCCGCGAAGGGGATGAGCAGCACGGCGCGGCGGGCGGCGGCGAGCTCGCTGACGGTGAGCGCGCCGGCGCGGGCGATGACCAGGCAGGCCGGGGCGAGCGCCGCCGCCGGCTGCACGAGGAAGCCCTCCACCTGGGCGGGGACGGCGAGCGCCGCGTAGCGGTCGCGAACCTCCTCGACCCACCGCACTCCCGCCTGGTGAACGATGCGTGGAAGGGCATGGGTCCTGGCCAGGCGGGCGAGCGCCTCCGGGATCACGCGGTTCAAGAACGCCGAGCCCTGGCTGCCGCCGAGCACGAGCAGGGTAAGCGGCTCGACTGGAGGGTTGGGGAGAACAAAGAACTCCTCACGAACGGGGTTACCGGTCCACCTGGCGGGCAGTGACGGGAAGGTCGCCAGCGCGCGCGCGAAGCCACAGGCGATCGCCACCGACCAGGGCGCCAGTAGCCGGTTGGTCATCCCGGGAAGCGCGTTTTGCTCCTGAATCACGAACGGAATGCCGAGCGTGGCGGCGGCGAGGGCGCCGGGCATCGCGGCGTAGCCGCCCACGGCGAGCAATCCCGCAGCCTCGTGGCGGAGCAGGTGGTGCGCAGCCTGGAGAATGGCCGGGAGCATCTGCAGCGCCGCTGCCACCGCGGCCGCCGGACCGCGTCCGACCGCGCCGGAGACCGCCAGGGTGCGCAAGTGGATGCCGGCCTGTGGCGCCAGGTCGCGCTCGAGGCCGCGCTCGGCGCCGAGCCAGGATACGTCGGCCCCGGCGCGCCGCAGCTCCGCGGCCACCGCCAGTCCGGGGAAGAGATGGCCGCCAGTGCCCCCGCCGGCGATCACGAGGTGGCTCATGATCCCTCCTTGCCGACGTTGAGCAGGAGCCCGATTCCGACCAGGTTCATCGCCACGTCCGAGCCGCCGGCGGACACCAGCGGCAGGGGCAGCCCCTTGGCCGGAATGAGGTCGAGGCACACCGAGACATTGAGCAGCGCCTGCACCGAGAGCGAGGTGGCGAGCCCGCCGGCGAGCAGCGCGCAGGCATGCGAGTGGGCGTGGCGGGCGGCGATGAAGCCCCGCGTGACGATCACTGCGAGCAGGGCGATCACAACGAGCGCACCGATTAGCCCCAGCTCCTCGCCGACCACGGAGAAAATGAAGTCGCTGTGCGGCTGGGGGAGGAAGAAGAGCTTCTGCAGGCTCTTGCCGGGCCCGAGGCCGAGCAGGCCGCCGTCCCCGATGGCGATCAGTGACTGGTGGACGTGATAGGAGGTCTTGCCGAAGAAGTCGCTGAGGCGCTTGAGCATGTAGGGATTGACGGCAATCGCGGCGATGAAGGCGAGGAGGGCCACGCCGGCGACGAGCGCGATCGTGCGCCAGGGGAGCTCGGCGAGCAGCAACACGCTCATCGCGGTCGCCAGCAGGAGCACCGAGGACCCGAGGTCGGGGCCGATGAGCACGAGGCCGACGGTGATCGCGGCGGCGGCGAGAGCGGGGCGAAAGTCGCGCGGCGCGTCCTCGCCCCGGCCGCGCGGCCGAGCCAGCAGAGCGGCCAGGGCGAGAGGCAGCGTGATCTTGGCCAGCGCCGAGGGCTGGAACGATACCCCCGCCAGGCGCACCCAGCGATGAGTGCCGGCCACCGGCGACTGCAGCAGCGCCAGCGCCAGCGCGGCCCAGTTGATGAGCAGCAGCGGCGCCGCGATGCGCGTGCGGGTGATCCGTTCGAGCGGCACCAGTGTGGCGGCGAGCATGCCGGCCAGGCCGAGGCAGACGGCGATGAATTGGCGCACCGCGAAGTCCGTCTCGGGCAGGTGGTAGTACTCCCGCGCCAGCGGACCGGAGGCCGAGCCCACGACGACCACGCCGAGGACGGCGGTGACGAGGGCCGCGCCGAGTAGCCAGCGGTCGATCTCCTTCTGCCGTGGCATCAGGCGCTCCCCGTGGCGGCGCGGGCGAGCCGGGCGAACTCCTCGCCGCGGTGGTGGTAGTCGCGGAACTGGTCGAACGAGGCACAGGCCGGCGAGAGCAGCACGGTGTCGCCCGGTCGCGCCAGGCGCGCCGCGCGCGCAACTGCTTCGGCGAGGGCGCCGCACCACTCGAGCGCCGTCGCGTCCGCGATCGCTCTACCAATCTCTTCGGCCGCGGCGCCGATGAGGTAGGCGCGAGCCACCCGCCCCGCCACGGCGGCGCGCAGCTCGGAGAAATCTTGCCCCTTGCCGAGGCCGCCGAGAATAAGGTGGACCGTGCCGGCCGGGTAGCCGGCGAGGCCGGCGGCGGTGGCGCCGATGTTCGTTCCCTTGGAGTCGTCGACGAAGCGCACCCCGCGCCGCTCGGCGACCACCTGGTGGCGGTGGGGGAGGCCGCGGAAGGCCGAGAGCGCCGCCGCGATC
>JAZDGE010000023.1:0-3355 GCA_043807175.1 Acidobacteriota bacterium | reverse complement strand
GATCGCCGCCGTCGACGCCGAGATCGGGCGCCTTCTCGCCGAGCTCGATCGGCTCGGCCAGAAGGATCGGACCGTCGTGGCCGCGGTGGGCGACCACGGCGAGGCGCTCGGCGAGCATGGCGAGCTGACCCATGGCCTCTTGCTCTACGAGCCGAGTCTGCATGTGCCCTGGCTGGTGCGCGGGCCAGGCTTGCCGCTCAGCTTCACGGTGGAGACTCCAGTCAGCATCGTCAGCCTCGCGCCCACGCTCGCCAGCCTGCTCGGCGTGCCGCTTCAAAGTGCCGACGGCCGCGCCCTGGATGGCCGCGACCTGACAGCCGACCTGCGCAGTCGCCGGCTGCCCGCCGCCGCGGACCTCTACGCCGAGTCGCTCTACGCGAGCGTGTTCGGCTGGAGCCCGCTCACGTCGCTGCGCCGTGGGGCGCTCAAGTACATCGAGGCGCCAGGCCCGGAGCTCTACAACCTCGATGACGACCCTCTCGAGCGCAACAACCTGCTCGACCGACAGGCCGCGGGCGAGCTGCCCGAGCGTCTCGCGGCCTACGCAAGAAGCGCGGTGCCGGCGCCCACCGCCGTGATCGACGCCGAGAGCCGCGCCAAGCTTGCCAGCCTCGGTTACCTGGCCGGGTCGTCGAACCCGACGGCTGCGCCGGCGAAAGGTGGCAAGGATCCCAAGGAAATGGTGGCACTCTTTCGCGCCTTCGAGGAGGCGCACTGGGCGCTCAACGACGGCCGACTCGAGGAGGCGCAGGAGAAGCTCGCCAGGCTCGTCGCGGCTGATCCCGAGAATGCGGTTTTTGTCGGTCAGCTCGCCGAGGTGAGCCGGCGCCGGGGCAAGTACGAGCAGGCGGTGGCAAGCTATCGCAAGGCGGTGGCCCTGGCCCCGGAGGATCGCGAGGCCCGCTACAACCTGGCGGTGACGCTGCAGGAGGCGGGCCATCACGACGAGGCATTCGAGGCCCTCAAGACCGCTATCCAGCTCGATCCCAAGCGGCCGGAGGCGCACAACGCCCTGGGCATCGTGTTGTCGCTGCGCGGCGATCTCGCAGAGGCGCGCGACGAGTTTCTCAGGACGACCGAACTCGATGCTCGCAACGCGAGAGCCTTCAACAATCTCGGCAATGTGCTCCGGGGCCTCAGGCAGCTTGACGAGGCGGAAAAGGCGTACCGGCGCGCGGTGGGGCTCGCCGCCGACTACGCCGACCCGGAGAATGGGCTCGGCACGCTTGCGGTCGAGCGCGACCGGCCGGCGGAGGCAGTGCCTCACTTCGAGCGCGCGCTGGCGCTCGCGCCCGAGCTGCACGAGGCTCGCTTGAACCGCGGCATCGCGCTCCAGCTCGCCGGCCAGCGCACCGCGGCGATCACGGCCTTTCGTGATTTCCTGGAGAAATCCGGCGGCGACACTCAGTTCCAAGCTCAACGTGAGGCGGCGCGCCAGTTGCTCGCCCGCCTCGAAAGTGGAGGATAATCGTGACCGGTGAAACCGCAAAGAAAGGAGGTGTCAGCAAGAACAAGGCAACGGTAGTGTCAGCAGCTCCACTGCACGCCGGCGCCCGCGAGTAGTCGAGGGTTTCCAGCGTGCGCGAAGGTTACGCGCAGGACCAGGCCCGGACTCGAGTCAGCGGGCCGGGACCAGGAATGAAGGAGGAGGTTGGATCGATGAAGCACACTGTTCTTCGCACCACTCATGTCATTGCGCTGCTTGCCGTGGCCAGCGCCTTGCTGCTGCCGGGAATGCTCTTTGCCCAGTCGGCCACCGGCGCCCTGCAGGGCAGGATCATCGACGAGGGCGGCGGCGTCATTCCCGGCGCCACCGTCGTGGCGGCCAATGCCGCGACCGGGTTCTCCCGCACCGCGGTGAGCACCCAGGTGGGCAACTTCGTGTTCCCAGCCCTGCCCGCCGGCACCTACACCGTCAAATTCGAGCTCCAGGGCTACGCGACGATGACCATGGAGGAGGTGGTCATCAACGTCGCCGCGACCCGCAAGCTCGACGTCACCATGAAGCTGGCGGCGGTCAAGGAGGAGATCATCGTGATCTCGGAGGCGCCGCTGGTTGCCAGCTCGGCCTCCCTCGGCACGGTGGTCAGCCAGGAGGAGCTGGAGACGCTGCCCTTGAACGGCCGCCAGTTTGCCAACCTGGCGGTGCTGGCGCCGGGCACCACGCTCGCCTACAACAGCGACCCAACCAAGCCGGGCCAGCTCGTCGTGCAGCTCGGCGGCGGCGGCGGCCGCAACGTGAACTACGTGATGGACGGCGGCGACAACACCGACGACACCATCGGCGGCGCGCTGCAGAACTTCAACCTGGAAGCAGTCCAGGAGTTCAACATCCAGACGATGCTCTACAAGGCCGAGTACGGCCGCTCCTCCGGCGGCGTGCTGTCGGTCGTCACCAAGAGCGGCACCAACGAGTTCTCCGGCGCTGCCTACGGCTACTTCCGCGATACCAAGCTGAACACCCAGACCGAGACCGAGAAGCAGGCCGGCGTCGACAAGCAGGACTACAAGCGCAAGCAGTACGGCCTTGCGCTCGGCGGACCGATCGTCAAGGACAAGGCGCACTTCTTCGCCACCTACGAGAAGACCAAGCGGGATACCAACTACGCCGTCGACACCGACGGGGCGTTCCCGACCTTCGACGGCACCATCGTGCCGACCCCGTTCGAGGACCAGATGTTCACCGCCAAGGCGACCTACGATATCGACACCAAGAACTACCTGCAGGTCCGCTACGGCTATCAGAAGAACTCCGACAAGTACGGCGCCAGCCCGCTCGCCTCGCCGGACGCGCTCGGCACGGTGGACAACAAGTACTCCTCGATTCTCGCCGGCTACACCGCCCAAATCGGCGACGACAAGTTCAACGAGTTCGTTTTCCAGTACACCAAGTTCGACAACCTGATCTCCGCCGACTCCAGCGACCCCCAGATCTACTATCCGTCGGGGTTCCACACCGGCGAGAACCTCAACACGCCGCAGTCGACTCACCAGGTTAAGTACCAGTACAAGGACGACTTCAGCTTCACCAGGACGATCGCGGGCGACAGCCACGACTTCAAGCTGGGCGTCGGCTACGTCGACGAGCCAACGCTCGGCGGCGACTTCTCCACCGGCCTCGCCGGACAGTACTACGCTATCAACGACAGTCTTACCTCGCCGATCGGGTACATCGAGAAGTACGGCGGCTTCTTCGGCGACAAGACACCAAACAAGCAGTACAGCGTCTACTTCCAGGACGACTGGCAGGTCAACGCCGATTTCACCCTCAACATCGGCATCCGCTACGACTACTTCGACTGCTACGACTTCCTCGACCAGAAGACAAACGCGATCTGGCAGACGCTACACACTC
>JAZDGE010000022.1:0-4641 GCA_043807175.1 Acidobacteriota bacterium | reverse complement strand
GCTCGGAGGCCGCTACCTCTGGATCGGCACCGCCGGCAATCCGGCCGATGTGGCGGTGCTGCTTGCCCTTCCCGCCCTCCTCGCGGTCGGCCTCGCCGCTCACGCGCCCAAACGACGCCTGCCCAGGTTGGCGGCCGCCGGCCTCCTCATCGCGGTCATCATCGGCACCCAGACGATCTCCGTGCTCCTCGCCTTGGCCGCCGGCGGCGCCGTGCTCGCGTGGTGGCGCTTGCTACCGCGCCGGCGGGCAGTGGCCGTCGCCGGCATCGCGCTCCTTGGCGCTGGAATCCTCGCCCTGACGCCAGTCGGCACGCGAGCGGTGAGGGCGATCAAGGACATGCGGAGCGGGAGCTGGGCCCAGGCCGGCTCATGGCGCGGCGCGGGCTACTCGGCAGCGCTTTCGATGGTCGCCAGCCGGCCGCTCTTCGGCGTCGGCTTCGGCCTCTTTGAAAGCCACTCCTATCGCCATCTGGACGAGCAGACGCTGGCCGCGCGCGCCCAGAGCCTCCACCTGAGGACCGCATTCGGCGAGGCACACAACGACCTGCTCCAGTACGCCGCCGAGACTGGAGCGCTTGGCGTCCTGCTCGCAGCCGCCGGCCTCGTGCTCGCCTTCCGCAAGGGATCTCTGGCGCCCGGTCCGATTCCCGATCGGGCCGCCCTCCTCGTCACCGCCGGCACGATCGCCTTGCTCCAGTTTCCGTTCCACCTCTCGGCCGTGGCCTCGCAGTGGCTCATCCTGGCCGCCCTCGCCCTGCCACCGCTGCCCGCTCCGCCGGCCGGGCCGCCGGCCCGTGAGCGCTGGCGCTTTCTGGCCGTCGCAGTGATTACGCTCGGTAGCGCCGTGATCGCCTGGCAACGCCACGCCGCCAGCGCCTCAGTCGCCCAGGCCGGCACGCTCCACCAGACACTGCCGAGCATGCCCGCCAGTGCCCGCGCGCCCCTGGCCCGCGCCGCGCTGGACCGCCTCGAGACCCGCCTGCGCTGGCTCCCCGGGCTGTGGCAGGGCGAGGTGGCCGCCGGCAACCTCGCCCTCGACGCTCGCCAGCCGGGGCGGGCACTTGCCCATTTCGAGGCCGCCCTGCGCATCGCGGAGCGCCCGGAGACTCGCTTCGATGTTGGCATCGCGCTGCTCGCCAGCGGCGAGCGCGAGGCCGCGTTCTCCCACCTCATCGGGGCCGTCAAGCTCAACCCTGCGACCTTCGCGGAGATCACCGACGCCTCGCTTTCCCGCGACCTCCGCCGCCGCCTCGACGCCGACGGTTTCGGCCGCCGCCACCCGTGGATCTACCAGGGAACGCCCGCGGAGGCTGAGCGATGACCGAAGAGGGGAACTTGAGAGTCGAGAGTTGAGAGTTCCCCCACCCACCCCGGAAGCTGACAGCGGACATCTGATACCCGAGGCCCGCATGGCCGCTAGCCCGCACTTCTCGCCGTGGTCCGTAGCGAAAGCGCCGAGAGTGCGTCAGATCGGGCCGCACGTAGCGCCGAGCGACGCAGGCGTACTTGAGCAGTACGTCGAGGAGCGAGGAGCGAGTACGGCCCGAGATGGCGTGCTCGCGGCGCTTGCAGTAGGACAAGCGGTGAGAAATGCGGGCTAGATCATGGCCCCGGCGTTGCCTGGACTTGGTCCTGGACCTGGACTTGGACCTGGACCACCCTGCGTGACGTGACCTTCAACACTCGCGCAATATTGGCGCTCGTCTAACCACCTTGAGTTGACAGCTTTCCGTCCCTCAGCGTCGAGTTGCTCGCGAGAAACCTGCAACTGCGGGAGGTCTAAGTCCAAGTCGAGGTCGAGGTCTACGTCCAGGTCCAAGTCTGGCGAACTCAATGAGTTATCGCCAATGCCAGACCCCGCCAGCGATCACCGAGAGGCGGTGAGGGGGCGAAGCAGAAAGAGCCCGAAGGTGAGCGACCTCGGTCCGGGCACGGTGATCGGCAAACCCACGGCGAGCTGCAGCAGCGTTCCCCAGGGACCGGGCGAGGAAACGCCGAGAGCGGCGCCCGACACGGGCCGGGCGTTATACCCGGAGCGGCGTTCGCGAACCCAGGCTAGGTCGATTCCCGCCTCGCCGCGCACACGTGGCGCAATCGGGAGGGCGAGCGAGCCCCGCACCGCGGCCATGCGCTCGGCGGCGAAGAGGCCGCTGGCGACGCCCCGCAAACGAAGCCCGCCAAAGCGAGACGGAGAGAAGGCCGAGAAGCGGTCGAGCCGGCGCCCCAGCAGGAGCTCCGCGTCGAAGTGCAGGCGAGCAAGCGAGAACCAGCTCCGCTCGTAGACGGCTGCCAGCCGGCCCCGCTGCCAGGCGCGTTCGCGCTCGCCGGACCCCCAGGGGCGCCAGTGCCGCCGCCACCCACCCTCGACGCTGGCCGCCAGCGTCACACCCCTGATCGCGGCCGTGGCCTCCGCCCGGGAAACCGCTTCCCAGGTGCTGGACGGCGTCCGGAACGAGGAAGCGGTGCGCCCGGTGCGGGCGAAGTCCCACCTCTCGGCACCGAGCTCGAGGCCGAGGCGAAACCGCCCCCGCGCGGTTGCCAGGCCGACCCCAACCCGTTGGCGGCGAGCCTTGAGCTCCTCGCTCTCCTGTGTCTTGCCCCTCACGCTGGTGGCGCTCGTGAAGGGCAGGAGCTGGAGGAACGCCCGCAGGGACAGCTCCTCCTTGCCGCGGCGGCGCGACCAGGCCGCATCGTTCACCACCCCGGCCAGAAACGCGCGCAGTTGCTCGCCGCGGCCGCGAAAGTCGAACTCCTGCAGTTGCAGGCCCAGGTAGGGAATCGGCGTCGCCAGGCCGCGGTCATGAAGGAGCCCGGCAAGCAGGAAGCGTTGGGCGGCGCGACCCTCGCCGGCCGGCACCCGGCCGCCACGCCCGTCCGGGACCAGCGCTGTGAGCCCCGAGGGCGCATCGCGCAGCATCCGGCGCGGCCCGGAGTAGGCGCGGGCGCGCGCCTGCTCGAAGCCCGCCGGGTTGACGGACAGGCCGGACAGCTCAAGCTCGCGGTGCACCGTCGCCGGGGCCCCGAAGGCCTGCATGAGATCGTCCGCAATCACGCGCGCGGGTAGGGCGAGCGGCACGCCGTCGAGCTCGGCGAGCGCAAGGGTGTTGAGGGTGACCGTGCTGCTCACCTCGCCCGGCAAGCCGCTCGCCCGTTCCTCGATCTCGAGCAGGACCCCAGTCTCGGCGTCGATCACCGCCCGGCCCGAGCGCCTGGTGGCAGCCGGAGCGCTCGCAAACGACAAGACGGAGCATTCCCTGCCGGCGCGGCGCTCCTTGCCCAGGAGCGCGAAGTCGTAGCCTGGATCCAGACGGGCCGCAAGCGGCGGAACCGGGGGCCGTCGCGGCTCGAGTAGGGGCAGATCTGGCAGCGCGCCGGGATCCCACCTGACACCGTCCACCCACGCTTCGGCGACCTCCCAGTCGGCGCCGAGGCCGCGCGCGAAGAACACCGGCCCCGCGAGCACGAGCTCGAAGCTGCGCGAGAGCTCACTCACCCAGACTCGCACCGCGAGCCGCTGGCGGGCCGTCCAACTGGCGACGAGGCGTTCCTGCCGAGCGGCGGCACGGTGGTGGCGGGCGAGCACCTCGGCGGCCGTCGGCAGCTTCTCTCCCCGCACTTCGATCATCTCTACGGTGCCCCGCTCTGTGGGCCGATGGGCCACCACCACCCCACCTCCAGGCAGTGGCGGCACGCTCACCATCGCGGTCTCGCCGAGCCATGAGACCACCAGCTCCCGCTCTGTCTCACCGGCGAGCACCGCGCGGCCGTACCAGGCGCCGGGGAGCCTTACCTCGCCGCCGGCAAACCCGGCCGGCAGCCCCACCACCGTCGCCAGGTCGTGGCCACGCAACGCGGTCGCCAGCGGCTGGCCGCCCAGGCGCGCAGGAACGGGCTCCGGGAGCAGGTCGGCCAGCAACGCGCGCCACTCCGGCGCCGGCTGCGCGACGAGCACCGCGGAGGCGCCCGCCGCCAGCAGCTCGACCGCCTCCTCGGCGCCGTCCGCGGGACACACGAGCGGCGTGCCACGGAGACGCGCCGCCAGCCCGGCCAGCTCAGCCGCAGCCGGCGCCGGCTCGAGCGCCACTGCGTCCAGGTAGGGCCGCAGCTCCTCCCCCGGGAGGGCGGCGGCAAGGCCCACGACCGGAACGCCCCGGCTGCCGAGCTCGATCACGAGATCGAGAAGTTGTTGCGACGGTGTCTCATCAAGCTCAAGAAGATAGCCCGCCGCTCCCGGCGGCGGCAGTTGGCCGCGACTGGACAGGAGCTGCCAGGCCGACCCACCGGCGCGAGGGTCGGCGATCACCGGCGGGAGACTCACCGCACTCGCCAGCAGCAGGCTCGCCAGCATGCACGCGAGTATACGGGGCGCCGGGCCCCCGCCCGCCCCGGGGGAAAGGGGACCGGGAACATGGGCGCTAGGGTAAGCCTCACGTCTCGGGAATTGCACAGACAACGGCGGGGATGGGGGTTGGGGGTTGGGGAGAAACGGCGCCAAACCGCGGCACGAACCTCGGCGGTCGAGCATCGTGACGGTGTTCCGCTCGCGGCGCGACGGCAATTCCGCAAAGCTGCCCGCGGCTCTCAGGCATGCGCCACGTAGCAAGCGCGGTGCCGCCGTGCCCCAAAACCCCAACCCCTAGC
>JAZDGE010000021.1:0-2561 GCA_043807175.1 Acidobacteriota bacterium | reverse complement strand
TCGGGCAGGTAGATGTCGACGATCCCGTCGAGCAGGCGGAGCGCATCGAGCGAGTCGTAGGCATTGGTGTTGTAGACGATCGGCACCGCAAGACCACGCCGGGCCGCGATCTCGAGTGCGCGAACGAGCTGCGGGACCTGGTGGGTGGGCGAGACCCAGTTGATGTTGTGGCAGCCGTCCGCCTGCAGCTCGAGCATGATCTCGGCAAGCCGGTCGGGAGTCGTGGCGCGGCCGATGAAGTCCTTGGGGTGCTGTGAGATGTCGTAGTTCTGACAAAACACGCAACGGAGGTTGCAGTTGGCCAGGAAGATCGTGCCCGAGCCGCGCCATCCCGAAATGGGCGACTCCTCACCATGGTGCGGCGCCCACGAGGCAATGACCGGCCGGGCTGGAGTGGCGCAGCGGCCGAGCTCGCGGTGCCGGTCGACCTCGCACTGGCATGGGCAGAGATCACAGTGCTCGAGATGAGACTCGAGCGCGGCAGCGCGGTGCGCCAGCTCGCCCGTGGCGAGAAGCGTGCGATAACCGGCCACAAAGTCGCCCACCCGGTGATTCTACGGCGGCATGCAGGAGCAGCTATCAGCCATCAGCTCTCAGCTATCAGCAATCCTCGATGAGCAATCAGCTTGCATCCGTCCAGCAACCAGCTTCTAGCCATGGGCCATCGCCCAATGGCCTATAGCCAATGGCTAACAGCCAAGGCGGCGGAGCCGCAACCAAATGGTTCCGGTTCCGCCGCCAGCAGTTAGCAGTTAGCTGTTAGCTGTTAGCTCGACGGCAGTCTCCCAATGCGTGCTGAGCGCGAAATTTCGCTTCGTAGTTCTGGCGCGGAACACTATTCCAGTCAGTGGATTTGGAGCATTGCGTCGGAGCCTTGCCTCGAGTTTTCGAAGTTGCCGAACGGTAAGACGCTAAGAGCCAAAAGCTAAGAGCTGAAAGCTGAAAGCTGATGGCTGAAAGCTGAAAGCTGAGAGCTTGCCGTCTCGCATGCTAGAATCCGCCGCCGCTGCAGCGGCAGGAGGTCGTTCATGCACATGACGCGGGTGGCTGCGGTTTTCCTTTGTGGGTTGGTACTGGCCGGTGCGGCAGCGGCGCAGGCGCCGGTGGCGACGGCGGGAAAGTTCGTCTTCGTCGACGTGGAAAGGGCGGTCGTACTCATCGACGAGGGAAAGGCGCGTTTGCAGGAACTCGAGGAGTGGGCGCGCCCGCGCCAGGAAGAGCTGGCCAAGCTCAACGGCGATGTCACCAATCTCGGCAACGAGCTCAACGCCAAGCGCGGGACGATTCCCGACGATCAGCTCGCCGACCTCAACCGCCGGCTGGTGGCGAGGCAGCGCGAGTTCGAGGACAAGCAGCGCATCGGCAAGCGCGAGTTCGAGGAACGGCAGAACGGAGTGCTCCGGGAGCTCGGTCGCAAGCTGAACGACGTCATCACGAAGTACGCCGAGGACAGCCAGTTCGCCGTGGTTTTTATCCTCAAGCCGAACGACGTCGTCTATCTTGCCAGGGAGAATGACATCACCGACACGGTGATCAAGCTGTACAACGAAACGCACCCCTTTGCGACCAAGGCGGCGGGCAAGTAGAGGACGGGTCCGGAAACCCGAAACGGGGACCGAGAGAGAGCAGGCCAGCGAGACCGCCGATCTTGCGAAATCGGGCGGCGTCTTGGAGCCCGCAAGGGGTAGGCAGGCTGGCCGTTGCAGGATGGAGCGAGAACGTTGGGACGCCGACTCACACGCAAGCAGATCAAGCACGATGAGTTTGTCACGCTGGTGGATCGCGCCGTCCACTGGGCTGGCCAGAATTGGCGGCAGGCGGCGATCGGACTCGGCGCAGCGATGGCGCTCGCGCTCGTGTGGTGGGGAATCACCGCCCTGCTCGCGAGCCGGCAGGGTGGCGCCACCGAGGCGCTGGCAAGGGCGATCGAGGCCTACAGTGCGCCGGTTGGCATCACCGCCCCGGCCGACGCCAAGCTCAAGTTCGCCACCGACACCGAGCGTCTGGACACCGCCGAAAAGGCCTTTCGGGCTCTCGGCTCGCGCTACTGGCTGACGCCGCAAGCGCGCAACTCCCGGCTCTTCCTTGCCCGCATCGCCGCGGACCGCGGCGACATCGAGGGCGCGATCAGACTCTTGAGCGAGCTAGCGAGCCGGCGCGCCGCCGATCCGGTGGTCAGGCTGGCCATGCTCGATCTCGTCCGCCTGCGCGTTGCCCGCGGCGAAGGGCAGCAGTTGGTGCGCGAGCTCGAGGCGATGGTGGCGGGGAAGGACCCACGGCTGCCGCGCGATTCGGCGCTTTATGAGCTGGGCCTGCTGTGGGAGCACGATGGCAAGCCCGAGGAGGCCGACAAGCTCTACCGCAAGCTGGTCGAGGACTTCCCCGACTCGCCCTATCGCTACAAGGCGCAGCAGCGGATCTCCGCGGCGAGCTGATGACCGCGAGGGTGCCCGGTACCGCTTTCTGGCCCGTGCGGCCGTTGCGGGGCCTGGCCAAGGGCGCCGGAGGAGGGGAGCCGTGAGCTTCGTCGAGGTGATTGCGAGAAAGCGCGACGGCCTCGA
>JAZDGE010000020.1:0-2877 GCA_043807175.1 Acidobacteriota bacterium | reverse complement strand
AGGGAATGCCGGCCGCACGCGCCTGCTGTTGAACCTGGACCTCGACCTCCGCATCTGTCACCGCGATGCCGAGCTGCTCCGCCAGGGCATCCAGTACCAGCTCTCCGCGCAGGCGCTCCTCGACCCGCCGGCGCATGTCCGCCTCGAGCTTCTCCCAGTCGATCTTGGCCTGCTCTTGGTCGAGGCCGCGGCGCTCCATTTGCTGCAGCAGCTTCACGAGCTCCTCGCGGGTCTCCTCCGCGACCAGCCGCTCGGGCAGCTCGAGCGCTTTGCCGCCGGCAAGGTGAGCGATCAGGGCCTGGCGCCAGAGCTCACGACGCTCGCGCTGCTTTTCCCAGCCCAGCCGCTCGCGCACCGTCTCGCGCAGGTTGGCCAGCCCTTCGCTGGCGCCCAGCGACTGGGCGAAGGCATCGTCAAGCTCGGGCAGCCGCTTGCGCCGCAGGCTCTTGACCAGGACGCGGTAGCTCACCAGCTTGCCCGCGCGCTCCTCGCCGGTCTCCTCGCCAAGCCGCCGCTCGGCCGCCACCTCGTCGCCGACCTGGCGGCCCAGGACCGCGCCCTCGATCTCGGGGAACACCTCGCCGCGCCCGATCTGGAAGAGCGACCGCTCCTCGTGAAAGGGCTCGCCGCCACCATCGGGAAAGGCGCCGTGCATCTCGGCCTCGACCAGCATTCCCTCGCTGGCAGGCTCGCCCTCCATCGGCTCCCAAGCCGCTTGGCGCTCCTGCAGCCCCGCCAGCGTCTTGTCGACCTCCTCGTCGCTGCACTCGAGGGAAACCTCGGGCGGGGTAAAGTCCTCGACGGGCTTGAGCTCGACCTCCGGATACACGTCCAGCTCACCGGCGAGCTCGAAGCTCCCGTCCGCCTTGACCGCGGCATCCTTCACCTCGAGCGGACCCGCGGGCCGCAACTGGGCCTCGTCGCGAACCGTTTCCCACGCCCGGTGCATCAGCTTTTCACGTAGCTCCTCGCCGATCTCCTTGGCATGCCGGCGCTCGATCAACGCGCGCGGCGCCTTGCCGACGCGAAAGCCATCGACATGAGCGTTGTGTTGCCATGATGTGAGCAGGTCCGCGCGAACCTGCGTCACCTCGGTTGAGGGAAAACTGGCGGTCAAGAAGACCCGACAGGGGCCGCGGCGTTCGATCTGATATGCCATCCACTCTCCGACTGGTGCGAAAGGGGGGATTCGAACCCCCAAGGGCAGCGCCCACGAGATCCTAAGTCTCGCGCGTCTACCGATTCCGCCACTTTCGCGGGACAGGGCTTGGTGAGCCGCGTAGGAGTCGAACCTACAACCTAGGGATTAAGAGTCCCTTGCTCTACCAGTTGAGCTAGCGGCCCACCCAGGGGAATGATAGCCATCTGTTGCGATTCGCGCAAGCGCCAGGCCAGGGGCGCCCGGCGACCTATGCCGGCCGGGCCGCCAGCAGTGAGTCGACCGCCGCAGCGACAACCGCCGGCGGCAGCTCGGCCAGCGAGGCGGCACCGTGCTCGCTCGCGCGGATGATGGTCGCGCCGCCGACCGGCCCGGTGCGGGCGGGATCGGTGGGGCCGAACAACGCCACCGTCGGAGCGCCCAGCACGGCGGCCAGGTGGGTGAGGCCAGAGTCATGGCCGACGGCGGCGTCGCAGGCGGCAAGCAGAGCCGCCACCTCATCCAGCGGCGATGTCGCCGGGAATACCCGGCCTCCCGCCGGCAGAGCGACCCGCGCCGCGAGCTCCTCCTCGCCGGGGCCGGCAACTGCCACGCAGGCGAGGCCAGCTTCACCCAGCAGCCGGGCGAGCGCGGCAAATTGGTCCGCAGGATAGCGCTTGGCGGCCAGGCCGCGGGCGCCTGGCAGCAGGGCGACGAGACTCCCTTTCTGGCCGTACTCGGCACGCAGGTCGAGGCCAACCCTCACCAGCGCGTCCGGCAGCGACAGCCGGAAGGGGCCGGCGGCGACCGGCGGGAGCGCGAGCCGCGCCAGCGCCAGGTCGAGATCGTGCCGCTGGTGCCGGTGGCGGTCGACGGCGAAGCGCTCCAACCCCAGCAACCTGGCGCCGCGTCCCTGGCTGGCCAGGGCCAGGGGAGCGCCAGCGCCGGCCAGCAGCAGCTTGGCGCGGGTGGCATGCCGGGCCGAGAGCGCGACGGCGAAGCGCCTGCGCAGGTGGGCGCGCGCCCAGAGGTAGCCGGCACTCGCCGGACGAACACATGCTTCCACCTCGAGGAGCCGAGCCAGGGGAAAGTGGGCGGCCGGAATGAGCAGCGTGAGCGAGCCGCCGGCATTGCCCTCGCGCAGGCGCGCCACGGCGGGCAGGGTGTGGACGAAGTCGCCCAGCCAGGTGGGCATGTCGAGGAGGATCCGAGGGGGAAGAGCGGCCATTGCAGAGGCGACCATCTATCCGGCTTCGGGCCGGCCGGACGGCAGCGGGCTCCGGGCTCCGGGCTCCGGGCTCCGTTCAGTTGGCGGCGAACCGCTTCGCCCCAAGGTGGCGGAGTGGCGCTGGAGGTCCCAGAGGGCGAGCCACTTGAGGAAGGTCCCGTGGGCCTGAAGGAGGGCCACCGCCCAGCCTGCCGGGCCGTCGAGAACGCCCAGGCGCAGGAACAGGCTGCGCAGGAAGCGCCACTTGGCGTGGCCGAGGGCGCCGAGGATGCTGGCGCGCCGACCGCCGGCGGCAAGATCCTCCGCCCCCCGCAGGGCATAGTCGTGAAGCTTGGGCAGGTACTGGCGGAGCGAGCGCAGCGTGTGATGCTCGAGCTCACCCTGGAGGCGGCCGACCGAGGAGGCCTCGACCGCTCCATGCACGGCGCGCTCGCGAAAACGCGCGCGCTCGCGATCGAGCAGGCGGATGAGCCAGTCATGCCCCCAGTCGCCAAAGCGCAGCCGCCGCCCG
>JAZDGE010000019.1:0-4815 GCA_043807175.1 Acidobacteriota bacterium | reverse complement strand
GCATGGCTGGCGCGAAAGGCAAGGCGCAAGCATGGCTTGCGCACTCTACACCCCACCCCCCCGTGCGCCTTGGAGTGCGGCAGCCGTGCTGCCGCCTTGCCTCTGGCGCGAGCCATGCTCGCGCGTTGAGCTTGCTCATTGGCATCACTGCCTCATCGGCGACGGTTGCCGCGAAAATTGGAAGTTTCTCAAGGGTAAGTGGCTAAAGGCGCCACGCCTGCGCCGACCCGCTACTTTTGCGCCGTGAACCTGGCGGGGTAGACCTCGACGGCGTAGCGCTTCTTCAGCTCATCGACAACGCTGCGCAGGCGGTTGCGATAGCGCTCGCCCAGCTCTCGCTGCCGCAGCTCCTCGGCAACCTCCGCGAAGGGCTTGACCGCGGGCGGGACGCGTTCGATGAGGCGAATCACGTGGATTCCTGCGGTGCTCGTGAACGGGTCCGAGATCTCGCCGGGCTTGAGCGCGGCAACCGCGTCATGGACCTCGGCGCGGAGATCGGGGACCGCGAGGGTACCAAGGTCGCCGGCGGTGGCGGCGCCAAGGTCGGCCTCCTGCTTGGTGAGGGTGGCGAAGTCGCCGCCCGCGCGCGCGGCCGCCACCAGGCGGCGGGCACGGGCGAGCACCTGCGCTTCGGCTTCCTTCTGCCCGGAAACCTGGTAGACGATGTGGTCGAGGTGGACGCGCTCGGGGATGCGGTAGTTGTCCTGCTCGCGGGCGAAGCGCTGGCGCAGCTCCTCATCGGTGATCGGGAGGTTGCCCACCTCGCGGGAGAGCGCGCGGTTCATCAGCATGCTGTCACGCATGCGGTTACGCAGTTGCTCGAGGGTCATGCCCATGCTGCGGAGCATCTTCTCAAAGGTGGCCTCGTCGGCGGCGCGGTTCTGCTCGCGGAGCTGCTTGAGCGCGTCCGCGATCTCGTCGCTGCCGACCTCAACCTTGAGCTCGGCCGCACGCTCCAGCAGACAGAGGTCGTCGGCTGCCTCGGCGACGAGGTCGGGGTAGGTCTCAGGTGGCAGCGGCGCGCCGGTCTCGGCCTCCCGCTCCACCACCCGCCGGCGCATGTCGGCAACAGTGAGGATACGGTCATTGACCCGGACGACGATTCCCTCAACGAGCTGGCGCTCGGCGGCGGTTGAAGCGCTGGTGAAAAGCGCCGCGACTATGACTCCCACAGCGATCGGTCTCATGGCTTCTCCTCGAACGGGTTGTGGACCGGAAAGGGCGCGCCGGCAGGAAACACCTCGACGCCGACCCGGCCGGCGAGCTCACGCAGACACTTCCTGCGGGCGCTTTCGGCCGACCGCGCAGCCAGCTCAGTCCGTGCTGCCTGTCGCGAGTGTGTGCTGGCGCCCGGGGCGCTGCGCTCGATCACCTTGAAAACGTGCCAGCCCGCGCTGCTGGCGACTGGGGCACTGGTGCCACCCAGGGGCAGGCCGAAGATCACGGCCTCAAACTCGGGCGGGAGCTGGCCGCGCTCGACCCAGCCGATGGCGCCGCCTGTGGCAGCGTTAGGTGCGCGCGAGAGCTCGCGGGAGAGCGCCGTGAAGTCCTCGCCCTGGCGCGCGCGCTGGGCGGCCGCACGGGCTGACGCTTCTTCGGCGAGGATGAGCTGGCGCAGCAAGAGTCTCTCTCCATGGTTCTCCTCGCCACCCTGGGCCGCGAGAAAGGCATCGATCTCGGCTTCCGACGGGGCCGGGGGAAGGGAACAGAGCGAGGAAAGCAGCTCGCGAACCCTGGCAGTGCGCTCGCTTCCCGCGAGCTCGCGGTCGCTCGCTAGCGGCGACGCGGCGAGCACGACCTCGTTTTCGAGATGGCTTTCGAGAAGAGCGGCGGCGAGCTCGGGTGAGACGCTCTCGAGCGGCCTGCCGGTCTCGGCGCTCACGACCAGGCGGAGATCGGCTACCGTCACCTCGCGCCCTCCCACCACCGCGAGTACGCCGGCGCCTCGCCGGCAGGCAAGGGCTGCGGCGAGCAGGAAGACCGAGGCCGCGGCACGAAAGCCAGCGCGCACGCGGCGCAGTCTAGCACCGAGCCTGGTTACGGGGCTGACCCGCGCCGCGCCGCGCGCATCCGGATCACCAGCCACCGGTCCACCTGCTCGCACTCGGCCGCGGTCGTGCACCTTTGCCTCAGCGCCTCGAGGGCGTTCCCCGCGGGGCTGCCGGCATAGACGTCTCGGATGACCGCCAGCTCCAGCGCCGCCTTCCAGGTGGCCGGGGGGCGTAGCTGGAGACCGAGGGCCACCAGCACGACCGAAAGAACGAGGGCGAGCGCCATCTCGGCAGGCCGGCGGGGTGCGATCGTGCCGATCAGGGCGGCTGCAGCCGCTACCAGACCGGCCCCAAGGACGCCCAACAGGAGGACGGGCGGCAGCCAGGACGGAACGGCGACTCCATCACGCAGCAAGGGAGCGGCAAGGGTCAGCGCCGGGAGGGGGAAATCCTCCGGTGGAAAGGGGAAGGCTGCCAGGGTGAGCCAGGTGCAGGCGAGTCCCCAAAACGCCGCGACCGCCGCAACGACGCGAGCCCAGCCCTGCGCGAGCGCACGCTCGGCGCCCTGGGCCACCAGGATGAACACCAGGGGCATCGTGGCCAGCAGGTAGCGCGGCCCCGGAAACCAACCGCCATGCCAGTTGGGGTAGCCGGCCATAGCCACCAGCAGTGAGGCCGGCGCGAGGAGGAGCGCCAGCCGTGCTCCGCGCGGACTTTCGGGGTTCTTGGTACCAACCGCCCCAACCACCGCGAGGGCCGCAAGCGGACTCCAGACGAGCAGGCCGCGAGCGGGCGAGACGAGCAGGCCAGCCAACGCGGCGAAGGTGGGCAGGCGCACACCAAAGAAGCCTCCACCCGCGAGCGCGGCATAGGCGGGGTGGCTCTCCAGACCACTCGAGAGCGTCCACGGCGAGCCGAAGCAGGCGAGGTTGTAAGCGGCCAGCGCGGCCAGGGGCCCGAGGACGCCGGCGAAGGCCGCCAGCGCCCGACCACGCAGGCGCGGCAAGGCGCAGAAAACCAGGACCGTCGCCGGGATCGCGGTCGGATACTCGGACACCACCGCCCAGCCGAGCAGGAGGCCAGCAGCAAAGGCTTCGCGCCGGCCCGGGCGCCGGGGCGAGTGAAGGAGCAGGAACGAGGCGAGCAGGAGACAGGCGGCGAGGGCGTGCGAGAAGGCCAACAGGGACGCGGTGAGGGCGGGGGTGGCAAGGGCATAGGCGGTGACGGCCAGCGGTGCACCCCTGGGCAGGCGCGGGGCCAGGGAGCGCGCGAGCATCAGCACGGTGAGGAGGAAGGGGAGCGAGGCGGCGAGCAGGCGGCCCAGCCAGAGCGTCAGGATGAGCCGCGCCGCGGGCGTCAGCTCGAGCAACTGCGCCAGGCAGGCGGCGGGAAGGAGGAGCAGGGTGGCGCCCGGCGCCTTGTTCGGATAGTGCTGGCCAGCCGCGACCGCGATGTCCTCGATGCCGCCATAGACTCGCAGCTCCTCGTCGATGGTGAGCCTGGCACCGCCCGCGATCGCCAGCGCCTGGTAGGCCCGGGCGCGCTCGTTGGGGCTCGGGAAGGCAGGCCAGGAGTTGACCACAACCACCTGGGTGGCCGCCGCGATCACGAGCGGCGCCACCAGCCATCGGATGCGCCCGGCGTTTCTCATGCCGCTCGTCTATCCTAGCCGTAATGGAAGCTCACGGCGAGGTGATGTGGTGATGGAGCGCCCCCGCGTGGTCGTTGTGATGCCCGCATACAACGCCGCCCGAACGCTGGCGGGCTGTGTCGCGGAAATTCCCCGCGAGTGGGTTGACGAGGTCATCCTGGTCGATGACGCCAGCAACGATGCCACCGTTCCCGTTGCCGAGCAGCTTGGTCTGGTGGTGATTCGGCACCCGGCCAATCGCGGCTACGGGGGCAACCAGAAGACCTGTTACCGGGAGGCCCTCAACCGCGGCGCCGAGATTGCAGTCATGGTCCACCCCGATCACCAGTACGATCCGCGGATCATCCCCGAGCTCCTCGCCCCCCTGCTGGCGGGCCGCTGCGATGCCGTCTTCGGCAGCCGGATGCTGGGGGGCAAGGCTCGCGAGGGCGGCATGGTGTGGTGGAAGTACCTCGCCAATATCATGCTTACCCGGCTGGAAAACATCGTCCTCAGCGCCCACCTGACCGAGTACCACTCGGGATTTCGCGCCTACTCGCGCCGCTATCTGCAGGCCGTCCGGCTGGAGGCAAACGCCGACGCCTTTGTGTTCGACTCCGAGATTATCGCGCAGGGCGTGGCCGCGGGCATGAGGATCGAGGAGATCCCGATCGCCACCCGCTATTTCCCCGAGGCCTCGCAGATCGGCTTCCTCGCCTCGGTGCGCTACGGCCTCGCGATTCTCCGCCTGCTTTTGCGCTTCACGCTACACCGGCTGGGGCTGAGCGAGGATGTGCAGTTCTTGGCGGGTGGGCGGAGCCAGGTGTAACACTCTTGGGCTTACCCGAGGAGTGGGCGGGCGAGCTGATACTTGAGCGCGAGGGCGGGGGTGGGGCGGACGCTCAAGAGTGTTATACCTGGCACCGGGCCTACGGCCGTCGGATTCGTGGGAGTGCAGGGCTTGGCGGGTTGACGGTGCCAGGTCTCACACTTTTTGGCTACGAGGCGTGGTGGTTCGCCATGCCGTATTTGATCGCGGCGGCGGGGGTGGCGGGTCGCTCAAGAGCGTGGGGCCTACGGCTGCGGTCGCGGAGGGCTCAGGTACTTGGCGAGGAAGTGGTAGATCTCTCGGCGTGCGGAACGTGCGAGCGGGATGTCGAGGCGATCGTGGCTGTGGCCGCCCGGGGCGTCCTG
>JAZDGE010000018.1:0-2688 GCA_043807175.1 Acidobacteriota bacterium | reverse complement strand
TGCCCCTCGCCGTCTATGCCATGGAAGAAACGAGTTCCGAAGCGCTCGTGAGCTTGCCGCAGGAGCCGCCCGCGGCGGTGCTGCTGACCAGCCCGCGGGCGGCTGCCGCGTATCTGCGCGCCTGCGGCAGGCGCTATGCGGCCGCCCCGCACTTCGCGATGGGCGGCACCACCGAGGCTGCGGCGCGCGAGCTTGGCATCAACGCCCCGGCGCTTGCCGCGCCGCGGGTGGAATACCTGCTGGAGGAAAAATGTCTGAGCTGATCGTGAGACCCCGCCGACTCCGCTTTCACCCGCGCCTGCGCGACCTCGTCGCCGAGGCGCGCCTCGATCCCCGGCTGTTCGTGATGCCGCACTTCGTGCTGCGGCCGGCAGACGCCGTCGAGGAGATCTCGGCCATGCCCGGGATTCGCCGCGAGGGCATCAATCCCCTGCTCGCGACCGTCGAGGCCGACCTCGAGCTCGGGATCCGCTCGGTGCTGCTCTTCGGCGTGCCGGGAGACGAGGAGCCCAAGCACCCGGACGGGCGCGCCGCCTACGCCGATGCAGCGCTCGTCCCGGCCGCCGTGGCGGCGCTCAAGCAGCGTTTCGGCGCCGATCTGGTGGTGATGACCGACGTCTGCCTGTGCGCCTACACCGACCATGGCCACTGCGGCGTGATCGCCGGTGGCCGGGTTGCCAACGACGCCTCGCTCGAGCACCTCGCACGCATGGCGGTGGCGCACGCGGCGGCCGGCGCCGACGTCGTGGCACCCTCGGACATGATGGATGGCCGGGTGATGGCGATCCGCGACGCGCTCGACGGCGCCGGCCTGGTCGACACGCCGATCATGAGCTACTCGGTCAAGTATGCCTCGGGCTACTACGGGCCGTTTCGCGAGGCGGCCCACTCGGCGCCGCAGTTTGGCGACCGCAAGTCCTACCAGATGGACTCCCGCAATCGCCGCGAGGCGATTCTGGAGGCCCAGCTCGACGTCGAAGAGGGCGCCGACATTCTGATGGTCAAGCCCGGCCTCGCCTACCTCGACGTGGTGCGCGAGCTCAAGGAGAACTTCACCCAGCCGGTGGCGGTCTACAACGTCTCCGGCGAGTACTCGATGGTGAAGGCGGCGGCGGCGCGCGGCTGGATCGACGAGCGGGTGGTGACGATGGAGAACCTGCACGCTTTCCGGCGGGCCGGCGCCGACATCATCATCACCTACCACGCCCGCCAGGCGCTCGCCGAGGGCTGGCTGTAGTGCGCCGACTCGCTCCGCTCGCCGGCGGGGCTCCGGGGTCCGGGGTCCGGGGTCCGGGCCACCCGCACCACCACCCGGCCCCCGCCCGGGCAGAAAGGCGTGGTCAGTGGCTACTGGTCAGCGGCCAGGCCGCGCCCGCGCCCCGGGGTTTGGGGTTCGGGGCTCGGGGCTCGTTCCCCCACCCGCGCGAAAGGCGTGGTCCGTGGTCGGTGGTCAGTGATCTGTGGCCAGCCCACCATCTCCTCCAGCCTTCCGGACCCCGGACCCCGGACCCCGGACCCCTTCTTCGGAGGGCGGCGTGGCCAACCTGAAGATCGATCGTTCGGCGGCGCTGCACGAGCGTGCGTGCCGTGTCTTGCCCGGCGGGGTTTCGTCGCCGGTGCGGGCGTTTCGCGCGGTGGGCGGCTCGCCGATCTACTATCGCGAGGCCGCGGGCGCGCACTTCACCGACGAGGACGGCAACCGCTACCTCGATTATGTGATGTCCTGGGGGCCGCTGATCCTCGGCCACGCCCACCCCGCGGTCGTCGCGGCGGTGAGGGCTGCGGCTGGGCGGGGGCTCTCCTACGGCGCTCCCTGCCTCAGCGAGGTCGAGCTCGCTGAAAAGGTGACATCGCTGTACCCCGGCTGCGAGATGGTGCGCTTCGTCTCCTCGGGTACCGAGGCGGTGATGGCGGCGATTCGCCTCGCGCGCGGCGCCACCGGCCGCGCCCGCATTCTCAAGCTCGACGGCTGCTATCACGGCCACAGCGATTCGCTCCTGGTCAGGGCCGGCTCCGGCCTGGCGACCTTTGGGACGCCGTCATCGGCCGGCGTTCCTACGGCGCTTGCCGAGCTCACCACGGTGGTCCCGCTCGACGACGAGGCCGAGCTCGAGGCCGCCTTTGCGCGCTGTGGCGGCGAGCTGGCGGCGGTGATCATCGAGCCGGTCCCCGCCAATGCCGGCCTCCTCCTGCAGCGGCGCGACTACCTCCTCCGCCTCGCCGAGCTGACCCGCCGGGCCGGCGCTCTGCTGATTTTCGACGAGGTGATCAGCGGCTTCCGCGTCGCCCCCGGGGGCGCCGCCGAGCTGCTCGGAATCACGCCGGACATCGCCACCTTCGGCAAGGTGATCGGGGGCGGTATGCCGGTGGGCGCTTACGGTGGGGGGCGCGAGTTGATGAAGCTCGTGGCCCCTGTCGGGCCGGTGTATCAGGCGGGGACGCTCTCGGGCAACCCGGTCGCGATGGCGGCCGGCCTCGCCACGCTAGCTTCTCTCCAGGCGAAAGACGGTTGGGGCCACCTCGAGCGGCTCGGCCAGCTCTTCGCCGCTCAGGTTGGCGAGGTGCTCGCTCGCCGTGGCGTGCCGGCGCGCCTCGTCCGCCTCGGCTCGCTGTTCTGGCTCTCGCTGCAGAAAGGCGAGGCGCCGCGGCGCCTCGACCTGATCGATTCCGAAGCGGCGAGGCGCTATG
>JAZDGE010000017.1:0-5963 GCA_043807175.1 Acidobacteriota bacterium | reverse complement strand
CACCCAGATGGTCTCCAAGGGCCACCACTTCCCGCAGGTGACGCTTACCGCCGTGATCAGCGCAGACAACCTCCTCGGCTACCCTGACTTCCGGGGCGCCGAGAAGAGCTTTCAGATGCTCACGCAAACGGCTGGACGCGCCGGAAGGGGCGAGCGGCCGGGGACGGTGGTGATCCAGACCTACCATCCCGACCACCACGCACTGCAGGCGGTTCTCGCTCACGACCTGACGGCGTTCGCCGCCGAGGAGCTGCGCTACCGGCAGGCATTTCGCTATCCCCCGGCGGCGCGGATGGTGCTCCTGCGCTGCGAGGCGGCGAGCGAGACGGCCGCTCGGTTGCTGGCCGAGACCTACGCTGCCGTGCTCGAGCCGGCGCCCCAGGGCCTGCGGGTAATCGGACCGGCGCCGGCGCCGCTGGCCCGGCTGCGGGGCAAGTGGCGCTTTCAGCTCATGCTCGTCGCGCCCACCCGGGCGCCGCTGCGGGTCGCACTGACCAGAATCCTGGCCGTCGCCGTGCCCCGCGGCGTGCACCGTGTCATCGACGTGGATCCGCAGAGCACGGTGTGAGGGAGACGGGCCCCGGGCTCCGGGCTCCACCAAACCGGAGGACAGGGGCACGTGCGTTAAGTTAGCTGCCGGCTCTACCTGGACCTCGACCTAGACCTGGACTTCCCGGCTTCTGGAGCGCGGGTCAGCTAGGAGCCTGTCGGAGAAATGGCGCGGGCCGCGCGCAGGGGACTTGCTGGCGCGCGCTGACTAATGGGGCGTCAGCCGCCAGTCGGCTTTGGCGGCGCGGCCGGGTGCGACGCAAAGATCGCAAGTCCCTTGCGCCCTTCGGGTTGCAGCGGCGCGGGGCGATCTGCGGCGTTGCCGCGGCTCACCGATGGGTCCGCATCGCCTTCGCCACGGCGCCTTGCATCTCGCCCCGCGGTGCTCGCAACGCGACCACACTCGATTTCTCCGACAGGCTCCTAGGAAAGCAATGGTCCAGGTCCAAGTCCACGTCCAAGTCCAGGTCCAAGTCCAGGACATACAAGAGGCTTACCTTAAGCACATCGTCAATGAGCTGCTCCGACTCGGCCTCCAGGGCACCAGGGCCACAGCCTGACGTCGAGGGAAGTCCCATACGCGCACGGTCGAGCTTGGCCGCTGCCGCATTGCCAGCATCGACAATGTCGCTGCCGCTCTCGCCATGGTCGGAGGTGAGACCTTCAGGTGACGTTCGTCGGCGCCACCAGCCCGGTCAACGCCTGCGCTCGATCACTGCCCAGCCACCGCCGGACGGGCACTCGTTGACACTCAAGGGTGAGGTTCGGCACACTCCACGTGCTTTGACCGCGGGGAGGTCGCCTGGGTTGGTCGCGAAACCAGTGAAGCGCGAGGCGCGTAGGAGATTAGCATGGGTGCGAAACGTCCGGATCTGTCCGAGCTGCGAATCGACGAGAATCTGCGCGCCGAGAGTGGCAGCAGCAGGCGGTGGCTGTGGCCTGTGCTGGGAGCGAGCCTGCTGCTGCTTGCGATCGCGGCGGCGTTGGGCCTGCGCGGCCGGCCGATCGAGGTGACCGTGGCGGCCGTCCGGCCAGCCGGGGACAGGGTGGCAAGCACAGTGCTCAACGCGAGCGGCTATGTGACGCCGCGCCGGCGGGCCACGGTGGCGGCAAAGATCACGGGCCGCGTCGCCGAAATGCTCGTGGAGGAGGGAATGCGGGTCGAGGCGGGCCAGGTGCTGGCCAAGCTCGATGACGCGGAGGCGCGAAAGCGTCTGGCCGCAGCGCGCGCGGCGCAGGCGGTGGCGCGAGCGGCGATCGCCGAGGTCGATGTGCAGCTCGGCGATGCCGAGCGGACGCTGGGCCGCACCATGGACCTGCGCAAGGAGGCGATTGCCAGCGCCTCGGATCTCGACCATGCGGTGGCGGCGGTGGACTCGCTGCGAGCCCGGCTAGTGCTGGCGCGGGAGCAGGTTCGGGCGGCCGAGACGCAGGTTGACGTGGCCCGCCAGGATGTGGAGAACTGCACGGTGCGGGCGCCGTTTGTCGGCATCGCGGTGTCCAAGGACGCTCAGGTCGGCGAGATGGTCTCGCCGGTCTCGGCCGGCGGCGGCTTCACGCGCACCGGGATCTCGACCATCGTCGACATGGCCTCACTCGAGATCGAGGTCGACGTCAACGAGTCATACATCGCCCGGGTTCAGCCCGGCCAAGTCGTGGAAGCTACCCTCGATGCCTATCCGGAGTGGCGAATTCCGGCCAAGGTGCGGACGGTGATCCCAACCGCCGATCGACAAAAGGCCACGGTTAAGGTGAGAATTGCCTTCGGCGCCCTCGACGAGAGGATTCTGCCCGACATGGGAGTGAAGGTGGCGTTCCTCAAGCCGACCACGAGCGCCGCCGAGAGTGCGGCGCCGGCACCGCTGATGCCCCGTGCCGCGGCCCGGGATGATGCCGGGCAGCCGGTGGTGTTTCTCGTGAGGAACGGCCGGCTCGAGCGGCGGGCGGTACGGCTGGGCGAGGTGCGGGGCGCCGATATTGAAGTGCTTGCCGGTCTGGCCGAGGGCGACCAGGTGGTCGTGGCGGGTCCGGCCGAGCTGCGGGATGGCCAGCGGGTCAGGGTGAAGTAGGCCTCAAGCCTGGGTGAGGAGGGGACGAGATGGTTCGAGTCGATGGAGCGATGAACGATCACGCGCTGATCCGCGCGCGCAATCTGAACAAGACCTACCAGCGGGGCGGCGAGGTGATCCATGTGCTGCAAGGGCTCAACCTGGACGTCGAGCAGGGTGAGTTCGTCGCCTTCATGGGCCCCAGCGGCTCGGGCAAGACCACGCTCCTCAACCTGCTCGGCGGTCTCGACCTGCCGTCGGCCGGGAAGGTCGTGGTTGCGGGCGACGAGATCACCGCGATGTCGGCGCGCAAGCTGGCCGCCTGGCGCGCCCGCCACGTCGGTTTCATTTTCCAGATGTACAACCTGATTCCGGTGCTGACGGCCTTCGGCAATGTCGAGCTGCCGCTGTTGCTCACCGGACTCTCCAAGGTGCAGCGGCGCACGCATGTCGAGACCGCGCTGGCGCTCGTTGGTCTGGCCGACCGCATGAGCCACTTTCCGCGCCAGCTCTCCGGCGGGCAGGAGCAGCGGGTGGCGATCGCCCGCGCGATCGTCACCGATCCGACCTTCCTACTCTGTGACGAGCCCACCGGCGATCTCGATCGGCGCAGCGCGGAGGAGATCCTGAACCTGATTGAGCGGCTGGTGCGCGAGTTTGGCAAGACCGTGCTGATGGTCACCCACGACCCGCGCGCGGCCGAGCGCGCCGATATCGTGCTCCACCTCGAGAAGGGCGTGTTGGCGGAGGCCGCGGAGAAGGGGACGCCGGCATGAAATACCTCCACCTGATCCTGGCCAATCTGCGGCGCAAGAAGATCCGCACCGCCCTCACGGTGGGCTCGTTCGCGGTCGCGCTGTTCCTGTTCGGGATGCTGGTGGCGATCCACGCGGCCTTCTACCAGGGCGTGGCGGTGGCCGGCGCCGACCGGCTGGTGGTCATCAACAAGACCTCGCTCATCCAGCCGCTCCCGATCTCGTACCGCGAACGCCTTGCTGCCCTCAATGGGGTCAAGAGCGTGACCTTCGCCTCGTGGTTCGGCGGCGTCTATCAGGACGAGCGCAACTTCTTCGTGCAGTTCGCGGTGGACACCGAGACGTACCGCGACATGTTCAACGAGTTCGTGATCCCGGACGACCAGTGGCGCTCGTTCGTCGCCGATCGCGAGGGTGCAGTCGTGGGAGCGGGAACGGCGGCGCGTTACGGGTTCAAGGTTGGCGACCGCATCCCGATCAAGGGAACGATCTTTCCGGGCACCTGGGAGTTCAACATCCGCGCCATCTACACGGGTAAGCGGGCGGATGACGACGTCAGCCAGTTCTGGTTTCACTACAAGTATCTCGAGGAGCGCGGGCCGCGGTGGTTTGGCGGCCTGGTCGGCTGGTACACGGTGCGTCTCGCCAATCCCGACGACGCCCCCCAGGTGGTCAAGGCAATCGACGAGCGCTTCGCCAACTCACCCTTCGAGACCAAGACCGAGACCGAGCGCGCCTTCGCGGCCGCCTTCGTCAAGCAGATGGGCAACATCGAGCTGCTCATCATCACCATCGGCACGGTCGTGCTGTTCACGCTGCTGCTGGTGACCGGCAACACGATGGCGATCGCGGTCCGCGAGCGCGTCGCTGAGATCGCGGTGTTCAAGACCGTGGGCTTCACCGACCTCGGCCTTCTCGCCCTGGTGCTGGCGGAGTCGGCAATGATCGCCGTCGCGGGCGGCGTGATCGGCGTGCTGGCGGCGCGCGGTGTCACCCCGGGGCTCAATCGTGCCTTCAGTGGCATGAGCTTCTACCTGTCAGGCGCCAATCTCGCTCTCGGAGTGGGGCTGGCGCTGGTGGTAGGCCTGGCGGCCGGAGCGCTGCCGGCGCTCTCGGCGATGCGCCTGCGCGTAGTCGATGCTCTACGGAGGGTCTAGAGTATGGCCATCCCTCTGATCTACAACGTCCGCAGCGCCCGCGCGCGCTGGAGCTCGGCGATCGTGGCGGTGCTCGGGATTGCCGGCACGGTCGGCGTCTTCGTCGCGATGCTCGCGCTGGCGCGGGGTTTTCGAGCGACGCTGGTGTCCTCAGGCCTGGCGCAAAACGCGATCGTGTTGCGGGCGGGCGCCACGACGGAGATGTACAGCAGCCTGAGCCTCGACCAGGTCAAGGTCATCGAGGATGCGCCCGGGGTAGAGCGCGGCGCCGCCGGCCCGCTGGTGAGCGCTGAGGTCGTGGTGGTCGCCGCCTTTCCCCTCAAGCAGACCGGCACCGACGCCAATGTTCAGGTTCGCGGCGTTTCGTCCCGAGTGCTGGATGTCCGCAGCAACGTCAAGGTGGTGGCCGGGCGCTTCTTCCAGCCCGGTCTTGCCGAGCTTGTGGTCGGGAGAAACGTGGCCACCGCCTATGCCGGCTTCGAGCTCGGCAGCACCGTGCTCTTCGGCGGCGGCACCTGGAAGGTCGTCGGCGTTTTCGATGCCGGTGGCAGCGCCTTCGACTCCGAGCCCTGGTGCGACGCCAATGTGCTGAACCAGGTCTACCAGCGGCCGCAGAACCTCTTCCAGTCGGCCACCGTGCACCTCACCTCGCCGGACGCCTTCACGAAGTTCAAGGATGCCCTCACCTCCGATCCCCGCCTCACGGTCGAGGCGGAGCGCGAGGTGGCCTACTACAACCGTCAGTCGCAGTTGCTCTCGCGAATGATCCTTGTGCTTGGGACTCTGGTCTCGTTGATCATGGGGATCGGCGCCGTCTTTGGCGCGCTCAACACCATGTACTCGGCGGTGGCGGAGCGCAAGCGCGAGATTGCCACCCTGCGGGCGCTCGGTTTTGGTGGCGCCAGCGTCGTGCTCTCCTTCGTCGTGGAGTCGCTGCTGATCGCCTTCGTGGGCGGCGTGGTCGGCTGCCTTGCGGTGCTGCCTGTCAACGGCCTGACCACCGGGACGATCAACTGGCAGACCTTCTCGCACCTCGCGTTCGCCTTCCGCATCACGCCCGGTCTCCTCGTCTACGGGCTCGTCTTCGCGCTGCTGATGGGCCTCGTCGGTGGCGTCCCGCCAGCTCTGCGCGCCGCCCGCCGCCCGGTCGCCAGTGCCCTGCGTGAGCTGTAGAAGCAGGCAAAAGGCGACAGGCGAAAGGCGACAGGGAAAAGGCAGAAGCAGGCAAAAGGCAAAAGGCGGAGGAAAGAAGGCGAGGAGCGGGCGGGCGGGTTGCCCTTTCGCCTTTAGCCTTTTGCCTTTCGCCTGGGTGGGTGGGTGGATCAGAACTTCTTTCCGATACCGATCCAGTAGTTGGGACCCGAGGTGTCGGTGTCGGCGCGGACCTTGGGCGACGGCGCCAACGGCCCCTCGGCCGCCACGTCGTGATCGAGCCGGGCCCAGACATAGGCGAG
>JAZDGE010000016.1:0-2672 GCA_043807175.1 Acidobacteriota bacterium | reverse complement strand
GTCATGAGCGTCTCGGGCGCCACGTAGAGCAGGTCGAGCTCGCCGCCGTGAAGCCGGGCGAGCACGCGGCGCGCTTCGCCGGCCTCGAGCGAGGAGTTGTAGGCGGCGGCGCTGACGCCGGCCGCCTGCAGGGCATCGACCTGATCCTTCATCAGCGAGATGAGCGGCGAGACGATGATGCCGGCGCCGGGGCGCACGAGTGCCGGCAGCTGGTAGCAGAGCGACTTGCCGCCGCCGGTGGGCATGAGCACGAAGGCGTCGCCGCCCGCCACCACATGCTCGATGATCTCCCGCTGGAGCCGACGGTAGGTCGGGTAGCCGAACACCTCGCGGAGCACGGTCAGCGGATCACGCGCCTGCAGCCTTGGCCCGGTCACGCTTGCAACGTATCACGTCCCGGCGGAGGCTCGGACTCAAGCCGCCGAAGCACGGTGGCGCCAGTAGGCGTAGGCCGGCAGACCGAGGGCGACCAGCCCGAGGCCGAGCAGCGACTCCACCGGCTTCTCGAGGAGGGTGTTGACGACCAGCAGGCCACAGCCGACGATGAAAGCGGCCGGGACCCAGGGGTAGCCCCAGACCCGGTAGGGGCGCGCCAGCTCGGGATGGGTGCGCCGCAGCACGATCACGGCCGCGCCGGTGGCAACGTTGAACAGGGTGGCGGCGAAGATTACGTAGGTGTAGAGCTGGCTGTAGCTTCCCGAGAGGGTGAGCAGCGTCGCCCAGGCGCCCTGCGCGAGCAGAGAGCGTCCGGGCACGTGGAAGCGCGGGTGGACCTCGGCGATGGCGCGGAAGAACAGGCCGTCCTGCGCCATCGGCAGGTAGATGCGGGCGGCGTAGAGGATCGTCGCCGCCAAGCAGCCGAAGGCCGAGATCAGCACCGCCGCCGAGACGGCGCGCGCGCCGCCTGCGCCGAAGAGCGCAGCGGCCGCACCCTCGCCGATGCGTGGCGTCGCTGCTATCGCCTCCACCGGCAGCGCCCGGATGTAGACCAGGTTCAAGAGGGCGTAGAGCACCATCACCGCCACCGTTCCCCAGATCAAGCCGAGCGGCAGGTCGCGCTCCGGCCGCCTCATCTCGCCCGCGGAGAAGGTCAGGCCGTACCAGCCGTCGTAGGTCCACAGGACGGCGATCATGCCCACGCCGAAGGCGGTCACGAGGCCCATCGACACCACCGGCGCCTGTGCCGCGACGACCGCCCGGGGCGCGACCAGCAAGCCCAGCGCAACGAACCCCACCACCGCCCCGATCTTGAGCACGGTGAGCAGGTTTTGCACCCATGACCCCTCTCGCAGCCCGACGTAGTTGACCGCGGTGAGCGCGATAATCGCCGCCGCCGCTGCCACCTGCCCGCCCGACAGCGTCCAGGTCCACGGCCCAAGCGGGATCGAGAGCAGGATGTGCTGGGTCGAGAAATAGGGCAGGAAGCTGCCGAGGTACTCGCCAAAACCGGCCGCAATGGCCGCGATTCCGCCCGACATGATCACCCAGAAGCAGGCCCACCCGTAGAGAAACCCCCACAGCGGCCCATAGGCCTCCTTGATGAAGTGGTAGATCCCGCCGGCCCGCGGGAACATCGTGCCGAGCTCGGCAAAGGTCACCGCCCCGGCAGTGGTGAGCAGGCCGCCCACCACCCACACCAGCAGGATCAGGCCAGGGTACGGCAACGCCTTCGCGATGTCTCCGGTGGTGAGGAAGATCCCGGTGCCGATGGTGGCGCCGATCGTGAGCAGCGCCCCGTCCCACACCCCGAGCGCACGCACGAGCTGCGGCTTGTGATCCGCTGCCGAGTCGGCGGGAGCTTGCATCGCCTGGCCTCCAGCCGCGTATTAGAGCACGAGGCGCGGCGGGCGAGGAGGCA
Organism: Acidobacteriota bacterium; assembly: GCA_043807175.1. Taxonomy (GTDB): domain Bacteria; phylum Acidobacteriota; class Thermoanaerobaculia; order Thermoanaerobaculales; family Thermoanaerobaculaceae; genus JAZDGE01. The sequence goes on along the minus strand of JAZDGE010000016.1, from coordinate 814 downwards.
CGCAAGCCAGGGTCGCAAGGCCGCACCGCGAGCAACCGCCTCGTCATCCCCGGAAAGGAAAGACAAGCCGCCGCCATGGGCTACCATCAGCGCTTATGAACGTGCTGCTTATTTCGTCGAACACCGAGCGGATCAACATGGTGACGATTCCGCTTGGCCTCGGCCTGGTGGCCGCCGCGACGCGGCGCGCCGGGCACGAGGTGACGTTTTTGGACCTGCTCAACGCGGGTGACCCGGAGGCGGCGATCCGGCGTACGATCGCCGCGGCGCGCCCGGATGTGATCGGCATCTCGGTCCGCAACATCGACGACCAGACGCAAGAGAGCCCACGCTTTCTCCTGGCGCAGGTCAAGCCGGTGGTCGCGGCGTGCCGCGCCGGCTCGGCGGCGCCGATCGTGCTCGGGGGTGCGGGTTACTCCATCTTCCCCGCGGCGGCGCTGGCCTTCCTGGGTGCGGACTACGGCGTGTGCGGTGATGGTGAGGTGGTCTTCCAGGCCCTGCTGGCATGCCTCCAGGCCGGTGGCGACCCGGCGGAGCTGCCCGGCGTGCACATGGCTGGCCGGCCAGCCGGGAAGCGCCCCGCTTTCGCTGCGGACCTCGACTCGTTGCCGGTCTGGGACGATGCGCTGAGCTCGGTCGTGGATCCCGCCACGCCCGAGCTTTGGATCCCGCTTCAGACCCGGCGCGGCTGTCCCAACGACTGCTCGTACTGCTCCACCGCCGCGGTGCAGGGCCGGAAGATCCGCTCCCGTTCGCCCCGGCAGGTAGTGGAACGAATGGCGCTGCTGGCGGCGGCCGGCTTTCGCCGCTTTTA
>JAZDGE010000015.1:0-9103 GCA_043807175.1 Acidobacteriota bacterium | reverse complement strand
TCAAGCAGCTCGAGGCGATTGGCGTGCGTTCGGCCAATCTGGCGGTCGTAATTTCCCTGTTCACGGGCATGGTGATGGCACTGCAAACCTCGTATGCGCTCGCCGCCTTCGGCGCCAAGCTTTACATCGGCGAGGCGGTTGGCCTCTCGATCGTGCGCGAGCTCGGGCCGGTGCTGACCGCCCTGATGGTGGGGGGCCGGGTCGGCGCCGGGATCACCGCCGAGCTCGGCTCGATGACGGTGAGCGAGCAGGTCGACGCGCTCCGCTCGCTTGGCGCCGACCCGGTGCGCAAGCTGGTCGTGCCCCGGATGTGGGCGCTGCTCGTCGGCCTGCCGCTGCTGGTGGTGCTCGCCGATGTGATGGGCGTTCTCGGCGGCCTGGTGATCGCGACCTGGGAGCTCGGCCTCGAGCCTGGGTTCTATCTCAGCCATGTGCTGCGCCTGATGCAGTACTCGGACTTCCTCTCGGGACTGGTAAAGTCGTTCTTCTTCGCGTTCGCCATCGCACTTGTGGCCTGCTACAACGGGCTTCAGGCCAGCGGCGGCGCAGACGGCGTCGGGCGCGCCACCACCGAGACCGTAGTCGCGGTGGCGATCTCGGTGCTGATCCTGGATTTCTTCCTGACCAAGCTCCTCCTCGTCCTATGAGCGCCCTCGAACCCATCGTGGTGGCCTTTCGGGATGTGCACAAGTCCTTTGGCGACAAGCGGGTGCTCTGTGGTATCAACCTCGAGGTGCAGCGCGGCGAGACGCTGGTCGTGCTGGGCGGCTCAGGGAGCGGAAAGTCGGTGCTGCTGAAGCATATCAACGGGCTCATGCGCCCCGACAGCGGGGGCGTTGTGGTGCTCGGCTGCGGCGTTTCCCACCGCGACGAGAGCGAGCTCGTCGACCTGCGCCGCCGGGTGAGCTACATCTTCCAGCAGGGCGCGCTCTTCGATTCGCTCTCGGTGGGCGACAACGTGGCCTACGGGCTGCGCGAGCACAGCGGCCTGTCCGAGGTCGAGATCGAGTCACGGGTCAGGGACTTGCTGGAGCGGGTTGGTCTGCCCGGGATCGAGCATCTCGCCCCGGCCGAGCTGTCCGGGGGGATGCGCAAGCGGGTCGCGCTCGCTCGCGGGCTCGCGCTCGAGCCCGAGGTGATCCTCTACGACGAGCCGACCGCCGGCCTCGATCCGCTCACCGGCACGGCCATAACCGCCCTCATCAAGGAGGTTGCGCGCACGACCTCGGCCACCTCGCTGGTGGTCACGCACGACCTCGCCGCGGCCCGCGAGCTTGGCGGCAGGATGGCCTTTCTTGATGGCGGGCAGTTTGCCTTTGTCGGCGAGCTGCACGAGGCGGCAAGGCAGGAGGCGGTGGTGGGAGAGTTCGTTCGCGCGGGAGGAATCCATGCGTGAGGTGGATAAGCGGCGCCGGTTGCGCGTGGGCCTGTTCACTGTCGGCCTGCTGGTCCTGTTCGCGGTCTCGATCCTGCTGCTCGGTGAGAAGCAGCAGCTTTTCGTGCGCCAGGTGCGATTCGTCACGCGCTTTCAGTATGTCGGAGGCCTGACCCCGGGCGCGGCGGTGTGGCTCAACGGCGTGGTGGCCGGCTCGGTCGAGGAGGTCGATCTGCCCGCCGATCCGCAGGAGCAGAAGATCACCGTACGCTTTCGCGTGGACGCCAAGCTATCGCGCCGGGTTCGCGCCGACTCGACGGTGCGGATCCGGACCCTCGGGCTACTCGGGGATCGTTACCTCGAGGTCTCGTCGGGGAGCCCGCGTCAGCCGCGTCTGCAGGAAGGCGACGAGGTGCCGGGCGTCGAGCCCACCGACGTCGCGGCGGTGCTTTCGCAGGGGGGCGACGTCGTGACCAACGTGCTGGCGATTTCGGGATCGCTGCGCGCGGTTCTGGAACGGGTTGAGCGGGGTGAGGGCGTGCTGGGTGAGCTCACCACCAACCCCGAAAGGGGCACAAAGGCCGTGCTGCACCTGGTCTCGCTGCTCGAGCAGACCGACGAGCTGCTCAAGGGCATCCGTCAAGGCAAGGGGATAATCGGCAGGCTCCTGACGGATCCTGTGCTCGAGCAGCGGCTGATCGACGATCTCGCCGGGATGGCGCGTGCCGGTCGCGAGGTGGCCGAGGCGCTCGATCGTGATCTCAAGCGCGAGGACTCGATGGTGGCGGCGCTGCTGCGCGACCCGGAGGGCCGCCGGCGCATCCAAAGCGTGCTTGACCAGGTCGGCGAGGCGGCGGCGGCCGCGGCCAAGGCAGGCGGCGAGCTGGTGCACGGAAAGGGGACGCTCGGCCGGCTGATGGCGGACGAGAAATACGCAGATGACTTTCTCGGCGACCTGGCGGCGCTGACGGCGGCCATGCGCAGCGTCGCGGCGAAGCTCGACCGTGGCGATGGCACCGCGGGGCGCTTCGTCAATGACCCCGCGCTCTGGAACGATCTCGAAGACGTGGTGCGGGGGGTGCGCTCGTCGCGTCTGGTGAGGTGGTTCGTTCGCAACCGCAGGGAGGCCGGCGAACGCTCACCAGGCGCGGAGGCGACGCCTGTGGCCGGCGGTAGGTGAAAGTGCGCAGGGTTCTCGTCACCGGTGGCGCCGGGTTCATCGGCTCCCAGGTCACGGCCGCACTGCTCGAACGTGACCTCGAGGTCGTCTGTCTCGACGACTTCAACGATTTCTACGACCCCGCCTTCAAGCGCGAGAACGTGGCGCCCTTCGCCAGCCACCCACGCTGGAAGCTGGTCGAAGGGGACATTCGCGATGGTCGCCTGGTCGAGGACACCTACCGCCAGCTCGGGATTTCCGTGACGGTACATCTCGCCGCCCGCGCCGGCGTGCGCCCCTCGATTCGGCAGCCCCTTCTCTACGAAGAAGTGAACTGCCTGGGCACGCTCAACCTGCTGGAGGCCGCCAGGCGTTTTGGCGCCCCAACCTTCATCTTCGGTTCGTCGTCCTCGGTGTACGGGATCAACTCCAAGGTGCCGTTCTCCGAGGAGGACCCGATCACCTGTCCCGTCTCCCCCTACGCCGCCACCAAGCGCGCCGGCGAGCTGCAGTGCTTCACCTACCACCACCTCTGGGGGCTCAAGGTTACTTGCCTGCGCTTCTTCACGGTCTATGGCCCACGCCAGCGGCCGGAGATGGCGATCTACCTGTTTGCCGAGCGCCTGGCTCGGGGCGAGCGAGTGCCACGCTTTGGTGACGGCAGCACCGCCCGCGACTACACCTACATCGACGACATCGTCGTCGGTGTGCTGGCTGCCGTCGATGGCGGCGCCGAGTTCGAGATCGTCAACCTCGGTGGCGAGCGCACCACAACACTGGGGCGCCTGATCGAGCTGATCGCGGCATCCCTGGGCGCACCGGCGCGGGTCGAGGAGCTGCCGCTGCAGCCCGGGGACGTGCCGATCACCTACGCGGACGCCGCCAAGGCTTGGCGGCTGTGGGGCTGGGCGCCACGGGTCGGCATCGAGGAGGGGATCGATCGCTTCATCGCCTGGTTCAGGCAGAACCGCCTGCGCTGACGGCCTGGCGCCGCATCGCGCGGGCGTCGTGGGGCTGGCGCGCTGCCCGAGGATCTGGCGGGTGATCTGCTCAGTGCCGCGAGCCTGGTGGCGCTGGCGGACGTCTGGTGGCGGAGAGGCCGGGCCACAGCCACAGCACCGCCGCCGGACTGGCCACGGCAGGCTGCAAGCCCAGTTGCCGGCCAAGCTCGGTGAGTGCCCTGGCGGTTGCGGCGGCCGGTGCGACAAGCACGGCCAGCGCGCGCCCCCGCGAGGCTTCGCTCGCGAGCTCGCGCTGCAGGTCGGCAAGCTCGGATGGCGCGGGCTGATCGCTGGCGTCGTCGTACCAGCCCGGATGCCGGGCTGCGGTGGCCGGGAAGCTGCGCAGCTCGTATCGTCCGGCCTCCGCGCCGAGATGGTAGGTGAGGCCAAGCCGCCAGTAGCCGCCGATCACCACCGTGCCACCGGCCGGCAGTGCGCGCTCGAGCGCCATCGCGAGCTGCCGCTCCGGGCTGGGCGGTGCGCCGATCCAGCCTCGCACCGCCAGCGCGCTGGTGGCCAGAGCGGCGGCCACCAGGGCGGCGGCAGCAAGCCGCGTGGCGCGATTCCTGGTTGCGCCGGCGGCCAGGAGGGCGGCGAAGGCAGACAGTACCAGCGCCTCGGCGCGCCCGGAGTAGAGGGCGGGAAGACCGAGCCAGGCCAATCCTGCCAGGGCCACGAGTGGCAGGGCGAAGAGCAGCCAGGGCCGCGCCGCCGGGCGCCGGGCAGCGAGCAGGCAAAGGCAGAGTGCGGCGGCGAGCAGTTGGAGGGGCTGCGGCAGGGAGGGGAGATCGAGCTGGCGGGCGAAGGGGGCGGCGGGGGGCAGGAGCTGCAGCGGGGCGAGCGCCTTGCCCGCCAGAGGAAGCGCCTGCCAGGCCTGCACCATCCACGCGGTTGCGGTGGGCGGCTGCGCCAGCGCAACCGGGAGCCACGGGAGGTGGCTTCCGAGGCCAGCCGCGACGGCGAGCAGGGCCAGGCGGCGGCGCGCGGGGGGGAGCACTAGCGCGGCGGCGGCGAGGGCGCCGGCCAGCACGAGCCCCAGAGCGTGACTCCAGCAGCCGAGCGCCACCGCCAGAGCGAGGCCCACGCCTCCTGAACCGCTGTCGCCTATCCGGTCCACGCGCTCCCATCCCCAGGCCGCCGCCAGCATCAACAAGGCATAGGCGCGACCCTCGCTGGACCAGGCGATCGCCAGCGGGTGGCACGCGAGCAGGAGCCCGCACCACCACCCGGCGCGCGGGCCGAAGGCGCGCCCGGCCGCGCGGGCCGCGACCAGCACGGCGCCGGTGCCGGCGAGCACCGCGACTAGCCGCGCCGCGGTGAGTGCGCTCAGGCCGAACGCAGCCAGCAGGCCGGCCAGCAGGTAGGGAAGCGGCGGCCCGGAATCGAGCCGCAGCGCGCCGATGAGCTCGCGAAGCGGGAGCGAGGCGGCCCAGGAGGTGAAGTACTCGTCGTGCCAGGGCGGCCTCGCCGCGGCGGCGAGGCCGCGCAGCAGCAGGGCCCCGGTCCCGATGGCGGCCAGCCTTTGGGTTTCGCCGGAGGATCGCACCCCGCCAGTCTCCCCGTCGTGCCGGGATCTCGTCAAGCAGATCGGGGATCGCCTCCGATATGATGCCGGGGCGGCGCGGGGCGGCGCTGCCGCCCGGGGGCGACCATGATCCTCATCTGGCTTGCGGTTCTTGCTGCGGTTTCCGTGCTGGGGGGCGATCAGCCCTTGACGCTCGAGCGGATCTTCTCCGAGCCCACACTCGAGGGCGCGGCGCCAAAGGAGGTGAAGTGGGCGCCCGACGGGCGGCGGCTGTCTTTCATCGAGAGGAGCAGCAGCGACGCGCAGGTCCTGAGCACCCTGGTGGTCGAGGACGCACGCACGGGCACGCGGGAGCTGGTTGTCCCCGAGACCGAGCTGGGAAGCTTTGGCCCAGGGAAGGCGGCGGTGCGGCCGCGGTTGGCGGGCTACTCGTGGTCGCCGAGAGGGGATGCGCTGTTGCTTTCCGGCGACGGCGAGCTTTTTCTCCTCGATCTTGCGACGCGCAAGGCGAGTCGTCTGACCTCTACTGCCGCCGAGGAAGAGCTGGCCCAGATCTCGCCCGATGGCGCCTGGGTGGCCTTCGTCCGGACTAATGATCTTTTTGCGCTCCGTCTGGCCGACGGTATTGAGTTTCGTCTCAGTTCCGACGGCTCGCCCGAACGCTTCAACGGCAAGCTCGACTGGGTCTACCAGGAGGAGCTTGCGGGCGCCGACACCCAGGGCTTTGTCTGGTCGCCCGATTCGCGCACGATCGCCTTCATCACCCTGGACGAGACCGAGGTGCCCACCTACCCGCTCACCGATCTGCTGCCGGTCCACCCCGCCACGAGGCTGCAGCACTACCCCAAGGCGGGAGACCCGAACCCGGCCCCGGGGCTGGTTGTGGCCGAGCTTGCCGGGGGTCCCGGGGGCGCCAACCGGCGCCGTACGTGGCGATGGAGTGGCGAAGACGCCCCCTACCTCCCGCGTTTCGGCTTCACCCCTGACGGAAGCGTGTGGTACGAGCTTTTGAATCGTGCGCAGACGCGCCTGGAGCTCGTGCGCGAGACGCCGGGGGGTGGCGCCACGACGCTGCTGGAGGAGGAGGACAGCGCGTGGGTCAATCTGCACGACGACCTGCACTTTCTTGCCGACGGCCGGTTCATCTGGACCTCCGAGCGCAGCGGTTTCCGCCACCTCTACCTCCATGATGCGGGCGGCAGGCTCATCCGGCAGCTCACCAGCGGTCGCTGGGAGGTGACGGAGCTGGAGGCGGTCGACGAGAGTGGTGGCTGGATCTACTTCACCGCCACCGAAAAGAGCGTGCTCGAGCGCCATCTCTACCGCGCGAGTCTCGACGGCGCCGCCTTCACTCGGCTGACCGTGGCGACTGGAACCCACGATGCCGAGGTCGGGCCAAGCTGTCAGTTGGTCCTCGACAAGCACTCGACTTGTGCACTGCCCCCGTCCTTCTGCGTGCTCGACAGCGCGGGCGAGATGGTTCGACCGGACGTCGCCGCTGGTCCTTGCGAGCTGTCCCGCTATGCGCTTGGCAAGCCTGAGCTCCTCACCCTGACCGGGCCTTCCGGCGCCGTGCTCCACGCCTCGCTGCTCAAGCCGCGTAACTTCGACCCGGCCCATCGCTACCCGGTGGTGGTCCACGTCTACGGCGGGCCCCATGCGCAGGTCGTGCGCAGCGCCTGGGGGGGGCGCAACGAGCTGTTCCATAACTATCTGGTAAGCCGCGGCTTGCTCGTCTTCTCGCTGGACAACCGGGGCGCCGCCGCGCACGGGCGGGAGATGGAGCGGACCCTCCTGCGGCGCCTTGGCAAGGCGGAGCTGGAAGACCAGTTGGCCGGGGTCAAGTACTTACGCTCGCTGCCCTTTGTGGACGCCGAGCGGATCGGAATCTGGGGTTGGTCGTACGGCGGCTACATGACCTGCTACGCGCTTGCCAACGCGCCCGATGTCTTTGCCGCCGGGGCGGCGGTGGCGCCGGTCACCGACTGGCGCCTCTACGACTCGATTTACACCGAGCGCTATTTGAAGCTGCCGGTGGACAACCCGGATGGCTACCGCGACTCTTCCCCGGTCAATCAGGCGGCGCAGTTGCGCGCGCCCTTGCTGCTTATCCACGGTACCGGCGATGACAACGTCCACTGGCAAAACACGCTGGCGCTCATCGATCGCCTCTACCAGGCGGGCAAGCCCTACGACCTGCAGCTCTACGCCAACAAGAACCACGGCATCCCCGGGAACGAGGCCCATCTGCACCTCTACCGGCGCATCGCCGAGCACTTCGAGCGCCATCTGCGGAGGTAAGGAGCCGGGGCTCGGGGATCGAGTGTCGGGGCTCGGAAAGTCGCGGATCAGGCGTAGACGCCCCGCTCCCGACTTATCCCGTCTCCTTCAGCAGCTCGGAGAGCGACGCGCCCTGGTTGAGGCGGTCGATCGCTTTCGCAAAGTACTTGCTGATATCGACGAACAGGATCCAGGGCTGCGCGGTCGTCGCGGTCGGGTGCGCGATGCTGTTCGTGACGACGAGGTCGCGCAGCATGCCTGCTTTGACCGCCCTGCCGAGGCGCTCGACCGCGGGGGGGCTCAGGATCGCATGGCTCGCGATCGCCGTCACGTGCTCGACGCCCCTGCTGTGCAAGTAGGTGGCCGCCTCGATTAGCGTCTCGCCCGTATCGATCATGTCATCGACGATCACGACGTCCTTGCCGCGCAGGTCCTCGGTGTTGCCGCCAAAGCCCATCGCGCCCCGTAAGACATTGGGCTGATTCTGGTCGCGGTACTTGTAGAGGAAGCTCACGGGCACGCCGAGCTCCTCTGCGTAGATACGGTTGCGCTTGAACGCCCCGGCATCAGGCGCGACGATGTACGTGTTCGCAAGGTCGCGCGTCCTGCGCAGGTGATTGATGATCGTGTGCGCCGAGAAGAGCGAGTCGAACCCCGTGTGCACGCCGAACGCGAGCTCGGTCGATTCGTTGTGAATGTCCACGGTGAGCACGTGGTCGCACCCGCACGCCTCGAGCATCACGACACGACGCTTGAGGTCGAGGCTTCTCCTGCCTCCTCGGCGGTCCTGTCTACTGCTCGGGAAGAACGGCAGCACGGCGGTAATGCGCCCCGTCTCTTTCACCGCGTTCCTCGCCGCCTCGATCGTTGAGAGAAGAATGTCGAAGTTGCGCGCGAGGCTGACCTTGCGCGGCTTGAGCGCGAGCGGCTTGCCGTCGTGCGTCACACTGTAGTTGTCAAGCCCGAGATGGATCTTGTGGCTCTGATGCGTTGCGTCCGCGAAACGCGGCAGCGGGGTCGCGCTGCTCTCGACATCGCAGATGATGTAGACGTCCGCGTCGCGGATGTGCTCCTTGATCTCGACCATGCAGTCCGTGTCCGCGAAGATCGTGACGTCCGTCGGTGCCCAGAGCTCCCCCGGCCGTGCAGTGATGCCGCGCTTGGGGAGGTAGTTCTCGCGCAGATGCTTCTCGATCAGACGTGCGAACTCGTACCCTGAGGGCGTTGGGACGATGATGGGGAGCCGTTCCATGTTATCTCCTGAGAGTGCCGATCGTAGCGCGCTGCATTTCGGGCTGCGAATTGACCGTAGGGCTCGTCATCTCGCTCATCTGCCGCATCTTCTCCATGTTCTTCGTAGATTGATAGTAATTACGCTTTCAACTTTTCTGAGGATACCCCCGCGGAAGGCACTGTCAAGGCCGTCGAGAGGTGTCGGGCGCCCGGGGCACTCCGAGGATGTGTCCCGGGAGATCCTGCCCCCAATGGGAGCCCAGGAGGCACCAGGACAGGAGGCGCGCGCGACGTTAGGTCGAGGCTTGTTGGCGTTGTGAATCTAGGAGCCTGTCGGAGAAATGGCGCGGGCCGCGCGCAGGGGCCTTGCTGGAGCGCGCTGGCTGGCGGGGCGTCAGCCGCCACTCGGCTTTGGCGGAACAGGCGGGTGCGACGCAAGGGTCGCAAGTTCCCTGCGCCCTTCGGGTTGCGAGCGCCGCGGGGCGATCTGCGGCGTTGCCGTGGCTCAGCCGTGCGGTCCACATCGCCTT
>JAZDGE010000014.1:0-4910 GCA_043807175.1 Acidobacteriota bacterium | reverse complement strand
GGCTTTCGCCTTTCGCCTGTTGTCTGCTTCATTCCCCTTTCGCCTTTCGCCTTTCGCCTGTTGCCTGCTTCATTCCCCTTTCGCCTTTCGCCTTTCGCCTGTTGCCTGCTTCATTTCGCCTTTTGCCTGTCGCCTGTTGCCTGCTTCATTTTGCCTGCTTCATAGCGGGATGTTCCCGTGCTTCTTGGGGGGCATCCAGTCGCGCTTGTTGGCGGCGAACTGAAGGGCGGTGATCAGGCGGCGACGGGTCTGCCGCGGCTGAATGATGGCGTCGACGAAGCCGCGCTCGGCCGCCACCAGCGGGTTGGCGAACTTCTCCTTGTACTCGCGGACGAGCTCCTCGCGCCTTGCCTCGGCGTCGGGCGCTTTTTCGATCTCCTTGCGGTAGAGGATGTTCACCGCACCCTGCGGACCCATCACGGCGATCTCGGCGGTCGGGAAGGCGAAGTTGAAGTCGGTGCGGATGTGCTTGGAGCCCATCACGCAGTAGGCGCCGCCGTAGGCCTTGCGGGTGATCACCGTGACCTTGGGCACGGTCGCCTCGGCGAGCGCGAAGAGCAGCTTGGCCCCGTGACGGATGATTCCGCCATGCTCCTGCTCGACGCCGGGCAGGAAGCCCGGCACGTCCTCGAGAATTACCAGCGGGATATTGAAGGCGTCGCAAAAGCGGGTGAACCGCGCGCCCTTGTCCGAGGAGTTGATGTCGAGCACGCCCGCGAGGTGAGCGGGCTGGTTGGCCACCACGCCGGCCGGCCGGCCGGCGAGACGGACGAAGCCGACCACGATATTGCGGGCATAGTGCTCGTGGACCTCGAAGAACTCGCCGTCGTCCGCCACGGTGCGGATCAGCTCCTTGATGTCGTAGGGCTTGTTGGGGTCGTCCGGGACCAGGCGATCGAGATGCTCATTCTCGCGATCGGCAGGGTCGGCGGTCTCGCGCACTGGAGGATCGGCGGCGTTGTTGAGCGGGAGAAAGGAAAGCAGACGGCGGATTCGCGCCAGCGCATCCACATCGTCGGCGCAGGCAAAATGAGCCACGCCAGAGATCTGCGAGTGGGTCGTCGCCCCACCCAGCCGCTCCATCGTGACCTCCTCGTGGGTCACGGTACGGATCACCTCGGGACCGGTGACGAACATGTAGCTCGTCCCCTTGGCCATGAAGACAAAGTCGGTGATCGCCGGCGAGTAAACAGCGCCGCCGGCGCAGGGTCCCAGGATCGCGGAGATCTGTGGGATAACCCCGGAGGCGATGGTATTGCGCAGGAAGATGTCGGCGTAGCCGCCGAGTGACACCACACCTTCCTGAATGCGGGCGCCGCCGGAGTCGTTGAGGCCGATCATCGGCACCCCGAGCTTCATCGCCAGGTCCATGATCTTGCAGACCTTCTCGGCGAAGGCCTCGGAGAGCGAGCCGCCAAAGACCGTGAAGTCCTGGGCAAAGACCGCCACCGAGCGGCCCTCGATGCGCCCGAACCCGGTGATCACGCCATCGCCCGGAACGCGCTGCTCGGCCATGCCAAAGTCCTGGCAGCGGTGCATCACGAGGCGGTCCAGCTCCTCGAAGGAGCCGGCGTCCAGCAGCAGCTCGAGCCGCTCGCGGGCGGTGAGCTTCCCCGCCCCATGCTGCTTCGCGATGCGCTCCTTGCCGCCTCCTTCGAGGCTGGCTGCCTCCAGCTCGCGTAAGCGTTCACGGAAGTCCTCAACCACGCCCTCGCCCCCTCGTGTCCGGCCGCGCCGGAAAGCGCTTTATGCTATCACGGCGATGTCATGAGCCCGGATACCCCCGCCCCGCTCGACGCCCTCGCCCGGCAGCTCGCTCGCAGCCCGCTCCCGGGTGCACTCGACCTCTATCTCGAGCGCGTCGCCGACTGCTGGTGGCAGGTGAACCGGGGTGTGGTGGTGGCACGGCGCACCCTGCTGCGCGAGGGCGCGGCGGTGCGCGGCGTGGATTGGCTGCGCTCCGCCGACGGCCTCGATCGCGCCACGCTCGCCGGCCTGCTCGAGGTGGCGCCGCGCACCCAACCCGCGGTCGCCCTGCCACCCTCCCCGGCGGCGCCCGAGCCAACGGGTTTCCTTCACCTCCTTGCTGATCTCACGGGCGAGGTGCACTGGCGAGGATCTTGGTCGGCGGTGATCCTGCCCGGGGCCGTCCGCCTGCCGGGCCGGCCGCAGCTTCTCAGCGTCACCCGCAATGATGGCCAACGCGAGCTCACGAGCTGGCCGCCGCCCCCCGGTTGGAGGCTCGCCGGCCCGGCGCCGCCACCTGAGGCGCGCGCGCGGGCCGGACGGGCAACCGTCCTGCTCGCCCCTCCGGCGGCGGCCGTGCTGCTCCACGAGCTGCTCGGCCACCCCCTCGAGGCCGACCTCCTGCTGCGCGGCGCCTCGCCCTGGGCGGGCAAGCTCGGGCAGCGGCTGCTCCGCCTTGCGCTCGATCTCGACGATGACCCCACGCGGCCGCACCTGCCAGGCAGCTTCACCACCGACGACGAGGGGACGCCGGCCCGCCCCCGGCCGCTCCTGCGCAAGGGAGTGCTGGTCGGCGCCCTGGCAGACCGGACGACCGCGATGGCGCTCGGGGTGCCGCCCGGCAATGCGCGGCGCGCCTCCCTGCATGCTTCGCCGCGCCCGCGGATGTCGAATTTGATTGCGCGAGCGCCCGAAAAAGGCGCCGAGCTGCCGCGCCACGAGGCCCGCATCGAGGTCGCGAGCCTCGCCTATGGCGCTCTCGAGCCGCGCCTGGGCCTCGTCATCCTCGGCGCCCGCGAGGCCTATGCCCTGCGCCGCGGCGAGCGCCAGCGAGCGCTGGGGCCGTTCACCCTCCTGGGCCGGATCACCGACCTCCAGGAGGGCCTGTTGGCCGGGGGTCGGACGGACGGCGGCGGGGGTCCCGGCTGGTGCGCCAAGGATGGTGAGATGGTGCCGACTGGTGCGGCGGTCCCCTGGCTGCTGGTAAGCGGCCTGGAGGTGCGATGAGTGGGCTACCGGTGGAGCTCGCCGAGGTGGCGCGCAGCGCCAGCGAGGAGCTCGCCCGCCACCGGTTGCGCTCCGAGATCTTTGCCCGCAGTGGCGAGATCCGAGGCCTGCGCTGGCAGAAAGGCGTCTGGGAGAGGCGCTCCACTCGCGAGCTGGGGGCGGCGTGCCGAATCGCCGGACGGGGCCAGGTTGGCTTTGCCGCGGCCTCGGGCAGCGCGGCCCGGGCCGGGCGCGAGGCCGTCCGCGCCGCTCTTGCCAACCTTGCGCCCGGGCCCGATCCCCTCCCGCCGCGCCGGGTGCTGGGCGAGGCCATTCTCCCCGCGCCGCCCCGGCTGCCAGCGCCGGGAGAGCACGAGGAGCTGGCGCGGACCCTCGTCCGCGCCCTTGCTGCGCGCCCCGGTGGCATCGAGCTCCTCGAGTTGCGTCTGGTGGTGGGTGCAGCCCGCGCCGTCCTGGTGACCGGCGAGGGCTTTGCCGGGCAGTTCTCAAGCGGTGGAATGGTGATGGAGCTTCTGCTGGCCCCGCCGGCCGGCCCGCTTCGGCTCCTCCATCGCGCCGCGTGCCACCCTGGTGATCTCGACGTTGACTGGCTGGCCGCGGAGGCCTGTGAACGGGTCTCGCGGCTGGCATCGGGAGGACCGCCAAGGCGCCGCCTGGCCGATACCCTCCTCGCGCCGGCCGTCGCCGCCCCGCTCGTCGCCGCGCTGGCGCTTTGGCTGCGCGGTCAGGGCGGAAGGGCGCCGGACCTCCTCACTCGCCGCCTGCGGATCTCGCCGCGCTGGGCGCTCCACGACGACCGCGTTGGACCTGCCGGCCTTGCCCATCAGCCGTTCGACGGCGAGGGTCTGCCTTCGCGACGGCTCGTCCTCATCGCGGGCGGCCGCCTGTGTGAGCGCTGGGCAAGTTGGCAGGAGGCACAGGAGCAGGGGATTCCCGCCGGCGGGGCCGTGCGCCCGTCGTTCCGCGAGCCACCCGCGGGCGGCCCTGCCAACCTCGCCGTGCTCGCCACGCCGGCGCGGCCGGCAGGCTCGCTCCTTTGCGAGCTCGAAAGCGGCTTCGCGCTCGACCTGCCGGCCGGCGAGGTGCCGGTCGACCACGACACCGGGAGCTTCTCGCTCCACGCTGCCGCGCTCGCCATCGCCGGCGGGCAGGTGGCCGCGAGCCATCCCCTGGTGGAGCTACGCGGCTCCTTCCGCCGCCTGCTCTCCGGCCTCGCAGCCACCGGCGACGACCCTGCCAGCTTCTCGCTCGCCTGCGCCGTCACCACGCCATCGCTGCTGTTTCGCCGGCTGGAGATCGCATAGCTGATAGCTTTCAGCAGTCAGCACTCAGCATTCAGCTCCCCCACCCACCCAAGCGACCCAGCAATGGGCTCACGCGCAGCTCTTACGTCGCTGAAGCTCAAGGCTATTGGCTGCTACCTGATGGCTGAGAGCTGATGGCTGATAGCTGATGGCTGAGAGCTGACCGCTGCGCCGTCGCCGCGCCGTCGTACAATCAGCAGAGGGGGTGGCATGGAGTTTGGCATTCTGGGTCTCGAGCTGGCGGGGAAGAGCACGCTGTTCGCCCTGCTCACCGGGCACGCCGCGAGCGCTCACTCCAAGCGCGAGCCGCATCGCGGTGTGGCGCAGGTGCCCGATCCCCGGCTCGACCGCCTCACCGAGCTTTTCAAGCCGCGCAAGAAGGTCCCCGCGACGGTGCAGTTCGTCGACGTCCCGGCGCTCGTGCGCGGCGGCTCTCAAGGTCTCAACCTTCCGGAGCTGCGCACCATGGACGGCCTCGCGGTGGTGGTTCGGGGCTATGCCTCGGATGCCATCCCCCACCCCGAGGGAAACATCGACCCAGCGCGCGATCTCGAGCTCATCGAGACCGAGCTGCTGCTCGCGGATCTCGAGGTCGCCAGCAACCGCCTCGAACGCCTCGCACGCGAGCTTGTG
>JAZDGE010000013.1:0-7818 GCA_043807175.1 Acidobacteriota bacterium | reverse complement strand
CGCGGGTCCTCGTTCGGCTACAGCCCGCCGGCAGACCGCCTGGTCGAGGAGGCCATCAAGGAGATGGCGCGCCTCGGAGCGGTGATCGTGGATCCAGCCAAGATCCCCCATGAAGGCGAGTACGACCAGACCGAGATGGAGGTGCTGCTCTACGAGTTCAAGGCCGACCTCAACGCCTACCTGGCCACCCTTCCGCCGGCAGCGCTGGCCCGCACCCTCAAGGAGCTGATCCGCTTCAACGACGCCAACCGCGTGCGGGAGATGCCCTACTTCGGCCAGGAGCTCTTCGAGCGGGCCGAGGCCAAGGGACCGCTGACCGAGAAGGCGTACCGCAAGGCGTTGGAGACCAACCACAAGCTCTCGCGGCGAGAAGGTCTTGACATGGCCCTTGGCAAGCACAAGTTGGACGCGCTGGTGGCGCCCACGGGCGGGCCGCCCTGGCCGATCGACCTCGTCAATGGCGACCACTTTCTGGGCGCGAGCTCGAGGCCGGCGGCGGTTTCAGGCTACCCAAGCATCACCGTGCCCACCGGCTATGCCTTCGGCCTTCCGGTCGGGATCACCTTCATCGGGCGGCCCTGGAGCGAGGCGGTGCTGATCAAGCTCGCCTACGCCTTCGAGCAGGCCACCAAGCACCGCCGCCCCCCGCGCTTCCTGCCCACTGCGGACCTCTCGGCGACGTAGCGCGCAGGGATGGCGCAGGCGCTGCGTGTCTCGCGCGGCGTCCCCAAATGCGGTACGTGGTACGGGCTCTACTGCAGGAGAGTGCGGACGCGGCGGGCGATTGCCAGGGAGCAGGTCAGGCCGGGGGAGTCGATGCCGATGAGCTGGATGCAGTTGGCGTGACGCTGGTCGCGCGCGATGATGAAGTCGGTCTGGCCCGCCACGTGGACCATGATGCCGGCGAAGTCGATGGCGAGATCGGCAAGCGCAAGCGCGGGGAAGAAACGGTGGGCGCGCTGGTAGAAAAGGCTCGCCGGCTTGCGCCCGGTCTCATAGTCGTCGCGAGCGAGGGCCCGGACAAACTCGGGGCCGACGGTGACCGTGTCACCGACCACGACCTCTCCTTCGCGGGTGAGCGAGAAGGTCGGCGTGAGATGGACGCCGACCATCTTGGCGCGCTCGCCGTCGAGATCGAGCCACTCCGGGACGGGGTAGATGTTGAGGCCGGCAAGCCAGAGCTCGGGGCGGCGGCGGCGGTTGATCTTGAAGTACTCGCCGCGCAACGGCACGACCTCGACCTCGAGATCCGGGTCGATCATTCGTCCGATCACGTCACAGTTGAGGCCGGCGGCATTGACGACGATCTCGGCGAGGAACGTCTCCTCGTGTCCGCCCCGCCGCCCGGTGATGGCAACGCCGCCCCGATCTGGCACGATCCGCGTGACCTCGAACGAGGTCAGCACGCTCGCGCCTTGCGCTTCGGCGAGGCGTGCCAGCGTGCGCGTGTAGCTGGCGGCATCGACGATACCGGTGGTCGGCACGTGAAGCGCCGCTGGCACGTCGATGTTCGGCTCGAGCTGCCGCACGGCGGCGCGCGTCAGCAGCCGCACGCCGGGGACGCCGTTCGCTGCCGACTGTGCGTGGATGGCCTCGAGCGCCGGGACCTCGTCGGGTGAGGCGGCAACGATGAGCTTGCCGACATTGGCGATCGGGACGCCGTGCGCATGGCAGAACTCGTACATGAGTGCGTTGGCCTCGACGCAGAGCTCGGCTTTGTGCGAGCCGGTAGCGTAGTAGATCCCGGCGTGTACGACTCCGGAGTTGCGCCCCGACTGGACCTCGCCCGCGCTGGGCATCCGTTCGAGCACGAACACATTGCGAATCCCGGTTCGGGCAAGCTCGTGGGCCACCGCGCACCCGACCGCACCACCACCGATCACCGCAGCGCCGATTCGCTCCATCGCCGTTCTCCTGGGTTGGCTGACGACCCCTGTCCAGCAGCGACCGCCACCGATGCCAGCAAACGTCTCGGAAATTGCACAAACAAAGGCGGAGATAGGGGTTAGGGGTTTGGGGTCGGGGCGAAACGGCGCCAAACCGCCGAACGAACCCCGGCGGTCGAGCATCGTGACGGTGTTCCGCTCGCGGCGCGACGGCAGTTCCGCAAAGCTGCCCGCGGCTCTCAGGTGTGCACCACGTAGCATGCGCGGCGCCGCCGTGCCCTATACCCCAACCCCTAGCCCCAAACCCCAATTGCGAGCGAAGCGAGCTATGTCCCGGACGGCCTGTCCCATCAAGCACACAGTGACGGTCGGGCGTTCGCTACTTCTGGTCCTCGCCAAAGTACTCGTGGTTGTCGGCGTTGGCGATCGCCTTCTTGGGATTGGTGCGGGCGAGGTTGAGCGCTCCACTCTCGCCGTAGACATAGTCGGAGGTGCCGGCGGTGACTCGGAAGTGGCTCATTTCGTGGATCAGCGTGCCGGCCTTGGAGTCGCGGCCGGTGGCGGGCGCCTTCCAGTAGTAGCCGCAAAGGTAGATCTTGTAAGGCTGGCTGGCGTAGACGTAGGCATACGCGTTCGCCATCGTGCAGGTCGAGCAGTCGTAGGTCACGCTCTTGTTGGCGAAGGCGTCTAGGATCGCGTTGTAGTGGTTCTTGACGGTATTGTAGCGCGTGCTGGCGTAGGTGCCAAACCAGCGGATGTAGAGCGCGTAGCTGTCCGGGTTGGTGGCGAGCCAACTCTTGGCCTTGCTCGACATCGTCTGCGCGTTCGAGTGGGCGGTCTGGAGGGTGGACACTTGAGTGTTGGTGCAGCCGGTGGTGCCGCCGAAGGTCTCGAGCGCGAATGGCTCGGATGGCATCTCACGGCCCTCGACGAACAGCGACACCTCGTTCGAAACTACCTCTTCCACAGCGATCTTGCGGCGCCGGCGGACGCGGCCATCCTCAGGGGCGCCCTCGTCGTCATCCCAGTTGAGCAGGCTCGCGAGCTCGTTGCGGTACCGCACCGTGTACTGGCAGGCGCGCGACATGTCATAGACCGCGGAGGGATCGAACACCGCCGTCCTCGTCTCGCCGGCCTTGATCTCGAGGAAATCGCCGGGCTCGGGCTCGGCGCGCTTGACCAGCTTGCCGGTGTAGGCCACCGGCTCGCCATCGCACGAGACCTCGAACAGGTCGGCCTCGATTCCCTCGAATGGCGTCTGCCACTTGAGGACATAGAGGCTCTCTCCACCGCCGTTTCGAGCCGCGAAGGTGATCGCGATCTCGTCGGCGGGGCCGTGAGCGTACTGGCTGATTTCGAGGCTGGTCGCGAGCGGCGCCCGCTGCGCCGAGTCAGGGGCGGCCTGGACCGGGCTCACCACGACGAGCAGCGCAGCGGCCACGATGATGGTCAACTTGGCAAGATGGTTCATCACCTTTCCTCCTCTTTCGATGCATTTCGTTCTGTCGCCCACGTTCCCGCAGGCGCTGGGCAGGGGGGGGGGGAAGCCATGGCGGCGCTCCCGACGGCGACGGTAGGAACCGCCTCGCCGGGCCTGATCATCGTGGGTGTCACCAATTCGGTCGCCGTCACCACGCTCCTCGAAAACTTGCGGCCTCAATACACGAGCAGGTGGCTCTTGTCAAGCTCCCAAGACTGGCCAAACTGGCCGGGGCAACCTTGCCCAGGTCGGGAGGCGGGCCTGGGAGGCGAGTCGCGACAAGAATGTCGCTCCTACGCCGCGCTCCGAATGCGTCGTAGGAGGGGCATTCCTGCCCCGATTCGCCGATCCAGACGAGCGGTGTCAGTCGAACAGACCGAGAGCGGCCACTTCTCCCTTGCCTTCGCGCAGGAGCCTGGGCTCGGAGTCGGAGAAGTCCACGATGGTCGAGGGCTCGTTGGTGAGCAGGCCGCCGTCGACCACCAGCGCGACATGCCCGCGGAGCTCTTCCTCGATCGTGGCGGGATCCAGGATGAGCTCGTCGCGGGCGTTGCGCACCGAGGTGGAGAGCAGCCCTTCGCCGAGCTCGGCCAGCACGGCCTGGGTGATCGCGCAGTCAGGGATACGGATGCCCACGGTGCGGCGCCGGCGCAGCAAGACCCGCGGGACCTCGCCGCTTGCCGCGAAGATGAACGTGTAGGGACCGGGCAGGACCCGCCGCATCATGCGAAAGATGGGATTCGAGATGCTCCGAGCGTAGCGGCTCGCGCTCGTCAGGTCGGGGAGGAGAAGCGAGAGCCGCTTGGCCGACGTGATCCCCTTGACCTCGCAGAGGCGATCGGCGGCGCCATGGTCGCCAAGCATGCAAGTGAGGCCGTACACCGTGTCGGTGGGCAGCACCACGACACCCCCCCGGCGCAGCGCCGCCACCGCGCGCGCGACCAGCCAGGGTTCCGGTTGTTGGGGATCAATCGTCAGCAGCACCGCGCCCTCCTCGCAACGGCCAGGCCCTTCTAGCCTGCCACGCCGCCCGCGTCAAGCCTGCCAGGCGGCGCGGGGAACGTCCCCGGCAGATTTCGGGGCGCAGGAATGGCGCCGGGCAATTGCACCTTTGCTTCCCGTTTACAACGCCGCCAGGCGCCACTTGCGTTCAGGGGCGGTTGGCAACCGCCGAGACCTCGGCTATGCTGCGGCCCAGGCTCGGTGGGCTTGTGTTGGGGTGCGAGGGAGGGAAAGACGAGAGAGAACCCGGACAAGGCTCGCGCGTTCCACATGCGGGCGCAGCTCAGCCGCGCCGTGATCTACAACACGGCGGCGGTTGTCGGCATCGCCAGCAAGCTTCTCGGCACGCTCGAGGTTGGCTGGCCGACGGTCTTCTTCTTCATGCTGCTCACCAACATCTCGGGGCTGCTGTTCTGGGGTGCGGCCCGCTGCGGCGTTCTCCGCCCGCTGGGGCTTCGCCTCGCGGGGCTTTCGCTGGCCTCTGACGTGCTCATGATCACCTGGGTGGTCTTCGTCACGGGCGGGTCCCGGAGCACTTGGTTTCCGTGGTACATGGCCGTGTTGGCCGCGGCGGCGTACATGGGAGGATGGTGGGGCACCCTGGGTGCAGTCTGCGCCACGACCGTCGCGTACCTCGCAGTGGCGGTCCTGACCGAGGGACCGCAGCCCTCCGTGATCGCCCGCGCCCTGGCAAACCTTCTCATGCTCTTCGGGGCCAACCTTTTCGCGCTCTTGGGAATCTCGCGGTTGCAAGAGAAACGCCGTACGATCTCCAGGCTCCGGGAGCAGGAGGCGGCGCGCGTTGCCGAGCTTGAGGGCTTGGCGGGGGCGCTCGAGAATGCCTACCGGTCAGTGGTCGGCCTGCCGGGCCAAAGGGTCTTCACGGCCGCCGCCGATTCCGTCGCCTCGCTCATCGGCGCGCCGATCGTGATTCTCGCGCGCATCGTGGGAGAGGAGCTGGAGATTCTCGCCAGCCATGGGCTCGTCGAGGGGACGCTCCGCCTGCCTCTGGCTGGGACCCCATGCCAACAGGTGGTACGCCGACGCCAGCCGGTCGCCGTGGAGCATGGGCTCTGTGAGCAATTCGGACCGTCCGACGCCTGGGCAAGCGGCCCGGCCGAGTCGTACTTCGGGCTGCCGCTCACGGGCAGCACGGGTGAGGTTCTTGGCGTGCTCGCGGTGGTGGATGCCGTTCCCCGCCAGCTCACCGACGTGCAAAAGAAGGTCCTCGAGATTCACGCGGTACGGGTGGGGCGCGAGCTCGAGCGGGTCAAGCTGGAGGAGCGACAGCGGGCCTTTGAGCAACGTTCGATCGAGAGCCAGAAGCTCGAGGCGCTCGGCGTGCTGGCGGGCGGCATCGCGCATGAGTTCAACAATGTGCTGGCGGGAATCTCGGGGACGGCCGAGGTCCTGGCGCGCAGCGTGGCGAACGCGGAGGGGGAGCGGAAGGTCACCAGGATCCTCCAGCTTGCCAAGCGAGGCGGCGAGGTCGCGCGCCGCATCCTGGCCTTCTCCCGCGGCGAGGTCTCGTCGCTGCGCGCAGTCGATCTCAACGCCGTGGTGACCGAGGCGATCGACCTTGCCAGCCACGCCCTTGGCCCCGAAGCCAGCATTCTCCCTCAGTTGGAGGCCAGACTCCCCACCGTCGACGGGGATCCAGCCTTGCTCCAACAGGCCATTGTCAACCTCCTCATCAATGCCCGAGATGCCCTTCCCGGAGGTGGCGAGGTGCGGGTTCGAACCCTGAAGCGCGTGGATGCTGACAAGGTCGTTCTGGAGGTGGAGGACGCCGGTACCGGCATGGCGCCCGACGTGCTTGCGCATGCCTTCGATCCGTTCTTCACCACCAAGCCGGTCGGGAAGGGCAGTGGGCTGGGCTTGTCGATGGTGTACCGCACGATCACGGCCCTGGGCGGTGAGGTTGCGATTTTCTCTCACCTGCGCGAGGGTACGCGGGTCAGGATCGAGCTTCCAGTGGGCAAGCTTGCAGCGGCCTCGGCCCTGCCCGAGCCGCGGTCGTGGGATGGCGCCGGCGTCACCCTCCTTTTGGTCGACGACGAGGAGCCAATCCTCGAAAGCCTGAGTGAGATCCTCCGACTGGAAGGGCATCGGGTGCTGGCGGCGTCGAGGCCCGAGGACGCCCTCAGGTACTGGGAATCAGCCCAGGGCGAGATCGCGTTGGCGGTGCTGGACGTGGCGATGCCGGGGCTCTCTGGACCCGAGCTCGCACAACGGCTGCGCGCCAGCAAGCCCGGCCTGCCGCTGCTCTTCTCCTCGGGGCACGCAGAGCAGCGGCTCGACCTGAGGCTGCCCGGCACTGGCCCCGTCGCCTTTCTGCAAAAGCCCTACACGGCGCGCGAGCTGCTCGACACCATCGACCGCCTCTGCGGCGGCGAGATGGGGGCTTCCTGACCTTCGCCCGAGGACGGGGCGTGTATCACACATTGCGACAGCCAGATCCGCAAGCCAGCTCTGAGGAATTCTCATCGGCCGGCGCGTCAGGGGAGGGCACGGCCTGCGCCGGCACGCACGCGGCGCACCGTTCGGTCGGTTTCTGGCTGCGGGCGCGCTCGGGCTGCTAACCGTTGAGGCTTCTCGCACGTTCTAGGGGGCGAGGTCGGAGGAGCGTCTGTGGCGCGCGCCCAGGTGGCATTTCCCGGCCCAGGAGGCCAACCATGAACGAAATCGCGCCGCTGCTGGCAACCTTTGCAATGCTGGTGGGCATCGGCTGGATTGTGAAGCTGGTCACGACCAATCGGCGTCTTGATCGGCTGGCGAAGATGCACAGCGACATGCAGGCACGCATCCTCGACAAGCTCGGCTCGAGCCAGGAGATCCTGCAATACCTCGGTAGCGAGGCCGGCAAGGGGCTGCTCGACGCTCCGGTGGCGGAGCGTCCCAGCCCCTACACCAGGATCCTCGGATCGGTGCAGGTTGGAATCGTTCTGGCCCTGGGTGGCGGGGTGCTCCTCGCGCTGCGGGGGGTGGTCGGCATCGACGACGACGCGTTCGGCTTTCTCGGCGTGGTCGCGCTCGGTCTTGGGGTGGGGTTCCTGGTGTCGGGGTATGCCGCCCACGCCCTCTCGAAGGGCTACGGGCTCATCAATGGCGCCCGTCGCGGCGGCGAGTAGCCGTCGCGAGGAGGGCCAGTGGAGATGGCAGCGCAGGCGCGCGCGTGCCAGCTCGTTCCCGGGGCTGGAGACGGGAGCACGATGGCCGTGGTTTCATCCGAGCCGCCCGTGATGGACGAGCACGCCTTTCATGGCCTCTACGCGCGCATGGCCCGCCCGCTGCGGGCCTATCTTTCGCGGGTCACCGGCAATCTGGCCGTCGCCGACGATCTCCTGCAGGAAAGCTACTACCGCTTCCTGCGCGCGGAGTTTCGGTCACGCGACGAGGGAAGCATGAAGGCGCGCTGCGAGCACGAGGACGCGGTGGTGCTGGCGCTGC
>JAZDGE010000012.1:0-3657 GCA_043807175.1 Acidobacteriota bacterium | reverse complement strand
TCCAGCCAGTCGGCAAGGCGGCCGAGCACCACCGTGCGCTCTTCCGGCGAAAGCCGGACGAGGCCTTCCAGCGCCGTCTCCGGCAGGTTCTGCAGGAGCGCTCGCGCCGGCCCCTGCTCGCGCTCCAGCCGGGCCAGCGTCGACTCGGCAGCGGCCACCACCGCGCCTCGCCTGGCCGCCTCGTCGCTGCCAAGCAGCAAAATGGCGGCGACCAGCGCAGGCGCCAGGCTGGCACCCCGGCGCACCCCGAGCCCGGCGACGAGCCCGGCACCCAGGCCAAGCAGCATCGGGTCGGCCCACACCAGGCCCGCCGCCAGCGGCGCCCAGGAAGCGGCCCGCACCGGTAGAGGCAACCGACCGCCCGCACCCGCCCGTACCAGGAGCGCCAGCGCCAGCACCAGCGCCAGGCGCAGGGGGCCAGGAAGCAGGAGCTGCTCAGGAACTGGCCGCAAGCCCAGCTCGCCCAGCAACCCGGCCAGCGCCCAACCGAGAACCGCCACCGTCAGGGCCGCCAGAATCCGGACCCCGACCTCCAGGAGCCTGTTGCGCATACGCTCCGGCTGCGGCTCGCGCTGGCATCCGGCTGGCTGCGTTGGCCTTCGCGAAACGTCCTCGACGTAGGTTTCAACTACGCCTGCGGGCGTTTCGCTCGGCCGCCTTGCCAGCCGGCGCCATCGCGACCCTCGCTTTCGTCGGTATGCGCAACACGCTCCTAGCAGGCGATCTCGCGCTCGCGGGCGCGCTGGCGCGGCGGCCGTTGCGAGCGCGGCGATGCCCCAGGCGAGCGCCCCGAGCCCGGTCACCAGCAGCCAGGGCCAGGACAGCCAGCCCTCGCCTGCCAGGATCGCCAGCGCCCCCGCCGCCAGCAGCCCGCCCCAGATCCCGCGCAAGAGCAGCCCAAGCAGCACCGCCGCCGCCAGCGCGGCCTCAGCCGGCGAGCTCCACCACACGGCCGGCGCAGGGAGCACCTCGAGGCCGAGCACCCGGCCGCCACTCGCGACCCGCACCTCCTCACCGCCCCGCCAGCGTGGCGCGGCTTTCGCGGCTCGCCCGGCCCAGACGCCGAGAAGCGTCCGCTCTCCCGCTTCGGCCACCGCCACCCCCGCGAGCAGCCCGCCGAGGTTGCGCCCTCCCTCCAGCACCGGCTCCCGCCACCACAGCCAGGCCTCGCGCAGTCCCGGCTCGGCCACCACCGCGCGCTCGCCGAGCGCCCGCAGGCGAACCGGCAAGCAGGGCCGCGGTCCGGTCCACGCGACCGCTTGGCCGCGCTCGTCGACGAGGACAAGCGAGTCGGTGCGCTGGGCGAGCAGCGCCGCCAGGCGCGCCAGTGCGAGAAACGGCGCCTCAGGCTCCGCCTCGCCCCCCCCGGGGGCAAGCACGGTGCGGACTTCCGGCGCCTCGGCGAGGGTGGCGAGTGCGGTCTGAAGGCGGCCCATTGCCTGGGCGACTCGAGCCGCCACCCGCGCTTGCGATTCTCGCGCCGGCACCAAAGCGTCCACGGCGAGTGCCGCCACCACCGGGACTGCGATCAGCCAGAGGCGCCGCGGGCCGCGGCGGCAGCCCAAAGCGAGCACCACCAGACAGAGTGGGACACGCCAGAGCAAGGAACCGGCGTCAAGCTGCGGCCAGGGCCCGGCCAGCGCGGCAGCGGCCAGAACGAGGGCCGCCGCGCGTAGCCCAGCTAGTGACTGGCCAGCATCGGAATGCGGATCCCCGCGTGGCGGGCGCAGTCGATGGCCTCCTCGTAGCCCGCGTCAACATGTCGCATCACGCCGGTGCCGGGGTCGGTCGTGAGCACGCGGGAAAGACGGCGCGCCGCCTCCGGCGTGCCGTCGGCCACCACTACCATCCCGGCGTGGATCGCGTAGCCAATGCCCACGCCGCCGCCATGATGGATCGACACCCAACTGGCGCCGGCGGCGGTGTTGAGGAGCGCGTTGAGCAGGGGCCAGTCGGCGATCGCGTCGGAGCCGTCGCGCATCCCCTCGGTCTCGCGGTTGGGCGAGGCCACCGAGCCCGCGTCGAGGTGGTCACGGCCGATCACGACCGGCGCCGAGATCTCGCCCGCGGCCACCAGCTCGTTGAGCTTGAGGCCGAAGCGCTCGCGCTCACCATAGCCGAGCCAGCAGATGCGGCTCGGTAGCCCCTGAAAGTGCACGCGCGCCTGCGCCATGCGAATCCAGCGGCAAAGCGCCTCGTTCTCCGGAAAGGTCTCCAGCACCGCGCGATCGGAGCGATAAATGTCGTTCGGATCGCCAGAGAGCGCGGCCCAGCGAAATGGCCCCTTGCCCTCACAGAACAGCGGTCGGACGTAGAGCGGGACAAAACCGATGACGTCGAAGGCATCGCTGACACCGACCTTCACCGCCTGTCCGCGCAGGTTGTTGCCGTAGTCGAAGGTGACCGCGCCGCGCCGCTGCAGCTCGAGCATTGCGCGCATGTGCTCGGCCATCGTCCGGTAGGCCTCGGTCTTGTACCCCTCCGGGTCGTGCTGGCGCAGAGCGAGCGCCTCCCCGTAGCTCATGCGGTTGGGGACATAGCCGTTGACCTCGTCGTGCGCCGAGGTCTGGTCGGTCAGCACATCGGGGACGATCCCCCGCTCGATCAACCGCGCGAGCAGATCGGCGGCATTGGCCACCACCCCGATTGAGCGCCCCTCGCCCTGCTGCGCCAGCGCCAGCGCACGGTCGATTGCGGCGTCGATGCCGTCCAGCTTGTCGTCCAGATAACCGGTGGCCAGGCGCTTGTCGATGCGGCTCTCGTCCACCTCGGCGGCAAGGAAGGTCGCGTCGTTCATCGTCGCCGCCAGCGGTTGCGCTCCACCCATGCCACCCAGGCCAGCGGTCACCACAAGCTTTCCCCGCAGAGAGCCGCCGAAGTGCTTGCGCGCGGCGGCCGCAAAGCACTCGTAGGTGCCCTGCAGAATTCCCTGGGTACCAATGTAGATCCACGAGCCGGCGGTCATCTGGCCGAACATCGTGAGGCCGAGACCCTCGAGGCGGCGGAACTCGTCGGCGGTCGCCCAGTGGGGCACCAGATTGGCGTTGGCGATCAGCACCCGCGGGGCATCCGCGTGGGTGCGGAAGATCCCAACCGGCTTGCCCGACTGCACCAGCAGCGTCTCGTTGTCCCCGAGCTCGCGCAGGCTGCGAACGATGGCATCGAAGCAGGCCCAGTTGCGCGCCGCCTTGCCGCTGCCGCCGTAGACGACCAGCTCCTGCGGGCGCTCCGCGACCTCCGGATCGAGGTTGTTCATCAGCATGCGCAGGGCGGCCTCCTGAACCCATCCCTGGCATGACAGGGTGCGGCCGCGGGGGGCGCGAACGACACGAGGCTCCGACATGTCTGAGGCTCCTCACCTGGCGCCGGCGCTGCGGGCGCGACGCCGTCTAATGCTAGCGCGCCCGGAGGGCGGAAGGAACCAGCCTGCAGCCGCGCCACATCGAAAGAAGCGCGGGGTCCGGGGTTCGGGACTCGGGGCTCGCTTCCCCCACCCACCCGTTTTCCCACTCAACGGGAGGCAGCTTCTTCATGTGCAGTGGGTCCATGGCCACGAAGGGGTAGCTGGGCGCGGAAGCCGTGGCGGGTGAGCCCCGCCGGGAAGGCGAAGGCGCCCGCTGGCGCCACCGCCAGCACTGCCGCCAGCACCGCCGCGCG
>JAZDGE010000011.1:0-13225 GCA_043807175.1 Acidobacteriota bacterium | reverse complement strand
CCCAGACGGCGTCATGCGAGTAGGCCTCATCCCACCAGCCGTCCTTGATTGAGAGGTTGAGCACGCCGTTAAAGGCTGCCTTCATGCCGCTGGTGCCGCTCGCCTCGCGCGGCCGGCGCGGGGTGTTGAGCCAGACGTCACAACCCTGCACCAGATAGCGTGCGACGATCGTATCGTAGTCCTCGATGAAGACGATGCGGTGGCGCAGCTCGGGGCGCTCCGCGAGCTGGACGATCTGGCGAATGAGGGCCTTTCCCTCGCCATCGCGGGGATGGGCCTTACCCGCGAAGATAACCTGCACGGGGCGCCCGCTCTGGTTGAGGATGCGCGCCAGGCGGTCGGGGTCGCGCAGCAGCAGGGTGGCGCGCTTGTAGGTCGCGAATCGGCGGCCGAAACCAATCGTGAGCGCCTCGGGATCGAGCACCTCCTCGGCCTGGGCGAGCTCCGCCTGGCCGGCGCCACGGCGGCGCAGTTGCGCTACCAGACGGCGGCGGGCAAAGGCCACGAGGCGCTCGCGCCGCCGCTCGTGCGTCCGCCACAGCTCCTCGGCGGGGATCTGGTGAACCGCTTGCCAGACCCGGGTGTCGCCCGGCTCCTCGGCCCAGCGGGGTCCGAGATAGCGGTCGTAAAGGCTGCGCATGTCCTCCGAGATCCACGAGCCCGGGTGCACGCCATTGGTTACGTGGGTGATGGGCAGCTCGTCGGCAGGGACTCCGGGCCAGACGTCGCGCCACATCGTCCGTGAGACGGTGGCATGAAGCCGGCTCACGCCGTTGACGAAGCTGGCGAGCCGGAGGGCGGTGACGGCCATGTTGAGCGGCTCGGAGCGATTGCCGGGGTGGAGACGCCCCTGATCGAGCAGGACCTCCCGGTTGGCGCCGAGCTCCTGGAGGTAGGAACCGAGGTAGCGCGCCACAAGCTCGGGGGAGAAGACATCGATCCCGGCCGGCACCGAGGTGTGGGTGGTGAAGACCGTGGTCGCGAGCACGATCTCGCCAGCCTCGTTCAAGGACAACCCTTCCTCCTTCATCAGCCGCCGCAGCCGCTCGACGCCGACGAACGCCGAGTGCCCCTCGTTCATGTGGTAGACGCGGGCGCGCAGGCCGAGGGCGTCGAGTGCGCGCATGCCGCCGATGCCGAGGAGGATCTCCTGCTTGATTCGCACCTCGTCATCGCCCCCGTAGAGCTCGTCGGTGAGATCCTGAAAGTCGCGCGGGTTCTCCGGCACATTGGTGTCGAGCAGCACCAGGGTGACTCGCCCGACCTGCGCCCGCCAGAGCTGGACGGCGGCGCGGCGCCCGGCGAGGTCGAGCGCGATCACCACCGGCTGCCCCTGCTGGTCACGAATGAGGCGCACCGGCATCGAGTAGAAGTCGTTGATCGGATAGCGTTCCTGCTGCCAGCCCTCGGGGCTTAAGTACTGGCGGAAGTAGCCCTTCTGGTAGAGCAGGCCGACGCCGACCAGCGGCACGCCGAGCTCGCTCGCCGACTTGAGGTGATCGCCGGCGAGAATCCCGAGCCCACCCGAGTAGATCGGCAGGCACTCGGTCAGGCCGAACTCCATCGAGAAGTAGGCGACCAGGGGACGCTCGGCCGGGCCATAGGCCTTGCGGTACCAGGCGCCGACCCCGCCCATGTAGTCGGCGAGATCCGTCCAGACGCGGTCGAGATGGGCGAGGAAGGCCTCATCCGCCGCCAGCTCCTCGAGGCGCTGCTGGGCGACGGTCTGGAGCATGAGGACCGGGTTGTGCTCGGTCGTTTCCCAGAGCTCGCGGTCCAGACGCCTGAACAGGGCGATCGTCTCGTGGTCCCAGGACCAGCGCAGGTTGTAGGCCAGCTCCTCGAGGCGCTGGAGCCGCTCCGGCAAGCACGGGCGAACCTGAAAGGTGCGGATCGGGCGCATTGTCGACCCCTCCGTCGCAGGTGAAGCATGCCACAAATGGAAGCGGGTGCGTCTCCTTGGCTTGACAATCCAGGGTGTGGCGTTGAAAGTTCGCGCGACTGGCTGGAGGCCGAAGACGATGCGTTGCTGGCGGCGACCCCTGGCTGCGCTTGCACTTTTCGTGGCGCTGGCGCTGCTGATGACCTATCCACTGGCGCTGCGCCTCGGGAGCTCGGTGACCGATCGCGGCGACCCGCTGCTCAACACCTGGATCCTCGCCTGGGACGTGAAGCAGATCCTCGACGGCAACGCGAGCACCTTCTTCGAGGCCAACATCTTCTACCCCCATGCTCGAACCCTGGCGTACTCGGAGCACCTCTTTCCCCAGGCCTCACTCGCCCTGCCGGTGCTGGTCCTGTCGGGAAACCCGATTCTCGCGTATAACTTCGTGCTGCTAGTCGCGTTCGTCTTTTCGGGTTTCGGCATGTACCTGCTCGCCCGCCACCTCACGGGGTCCACCGCCGGCGCGGTGGTCGCGGGGGTGATCTTCGCCTTCTCGCCCTTCATGTTCTCTCACCTCGCGCACATGCAGGTCATCTTCGCCGGTGGCATCCCGCTCACGTTCCTGTTTCTCGAACGGTTCTTCGCCGGCGAGCGCTGGCGCGACCTCGGGTTGTTCGCCTTCTTCTTCACCGTCCAGATCCTTGCCAACGGCTACTACGCCCTGTTCTTGTCGTTCTTCGTCGCCTGCTTCGTCGCGTATCGGGGGGTCTCGCGGCGCGGGCATCGCGGGTTGAGGCTCACCGGCAAGCTTGCCCTGGCTGGACTCGCCATCGCCGCCGTAAGCGGACCTTTCTTCTACCAGTACCTGACCTTCAGGCGGGAGACCGGGTTCGTGCGATCCGCCCATCCGGGGGCGCAGCTCACGAGCTTTCTTGCGGCCAGCGGCCGGAACCGGCTCTACGGGGAGCTGACGGCGCCGATCAGGAGGAGTGAGCGCGAGCTGTTTCCCGGCGCCCTGGCCCTGGTGCTGGCCGGGCTCGGTCTTTATGCCTGCCGGCGGCGGCAGCCGCTCGACGAGCGGGGGCAGGTCGTGTCGAACGCCATCGACCGGCCGCTGGCGGCGATCACGTGGCGGCGCGTCTTGAACGCCGGGATGCTGGTCTGCGCCGCGGGCGCCGTTGCGGTGCTGGCTGCGGGCCAGCGGGACTGGCTGATCAAGCTGCGCCCGAATGGCGCCCTCTGGCTGGTTACGACGATCGGCACGCTCTATCTCGTGAAGGAGGCGCTGGCGGCGGCGCAGAACCGCAAGCGGGCGGATCTGCTCGCCTGGCGCGAGCCGTTGGCGCGGTTCTACTGGCTCGTGCTGGTGCTCGCGTTTCTTTTCACTTTTGGCAACGACGGCCCCTACAGCCTGTTGCACAATTACGTTCCAGGCTTCGACGGGCTGCGAGCGATCACCCGCTGGCATGTCTTCGTGATGCTGCCTGTGGCCCTCTTCTCGGGCTTCGGGATGCGCGCCGTACTGGCTCGCAGGCGCAAGTTGGGGAGGATCATCCTGAGCGTGGCGGCGCCCCTCGTGCTGCTCGTCGAGTACGCCTGCATCCCGCTTCGGCTCGATGCGATGCCGGTGGGCGCCGAGATCCCCGCCGTCTACCGCTGGCTGGCCGAGCACGCCGGCGCCAAGGACCCCGTGCTCGAGCTCCCGCTCCCTGCCGGGGACGAGCCCAGTTGGCGAGTCGAGTGCCCGCGCGTCTATTTCTCGACCTATCATTTCAGGCCGATCGTCAACGGCTTTTCCGGCTTTCCCGCCCCGGTTCACAGCGAGCTGCGACGACGCGTCGTCACGCAGAGCCTTGCCGAGACCGCAAGCGACGTTCGTGAGCTCGGTGTGCGTTATCTCGTTGTTCACCACGAGGGCTGGCGCCCGGGAAAGCTCGAGGCGCTCATCACCGCGGCGCGATCGCTGCCAGATGAGCTGAAGCTGCTGCGCAGCGATTCCGAGTCCGACCTCTTCGAGCTCATCTACGCCCCAAACACGGCCCATTCGCGGCCCGAGGCCGCCACCGGTCCCCTGCTGCCGAAAACCCGCTGGCGGGTGGGGGCGAGCGTCCGCAATGACCGTGCGCCGCTGGCAATCGATGGCGACATGGCCACGCGCTGGGACACCGGCCCGCAGCGCCGGGGAATGCGCTTCTTCCTCGACCTGGGACAGCAGGCGGAAATCACCGGCATCCGGCTCAGGCTGGGCGGGAGCGTGCGTGACTACCCGCGCGGCTGCCAACTCGAGATGTCCGCGGACGGAACCTCCTGGCGCGTCGTGGCGCAAGATCCCCGCGCCGAGCTCCCCATCACTGCCTACCTGCGCCCCACCGACCTGGCCTACGAGCTGTCCTTTCCGCCCGCTCGCGGCCGCTACCTGCGCCTCACCAACCTCAATGACGACAAGGTCTTCTACTGGTCGATCCACGAGATCGAGGTGGTCGGGGAAGCGGCTGGAAGGCCGTGACACCCGGCCGAGTGCCTGGCCTACGGCGCACGCGGCGCATGGGGGACAGGCACTCTTGCCTGTCCTTGCAGATCCATGACAGCCTGCATGGCCGAGTGTCTGGCCTACTTCAAAGGCAGGGTGGCGTAAATGATCTTCTCCTCGGCACCGGCGTCGCGGATGCAGGCGCCGTTTGGCGTGACGAAGCCGCTCTTGCCGGCAAGAGGTGCGGTTGCACTGGCCGAGTACTGGTTGGCGGCGATGCCGGGGCAGCTCGCCTTCAGGCAGCCGTGCACCACCGCCTGCCAGCCTCGCGCCGGGTCGGCGGCAATGCCGATGAAGAGGTCCATCCCCTTCGCGGCCAGGGTGTCGGGCCAGTAGGTGGTCCGCATGTCCTTGCCAATCAGCATGCCAACCCTGCCGAACGGGGTTGCAAAGGGAGAGCCATCCCCTTCGGCCTCCTTGCCGGCCTTGCCGAAGTCGTACTCCTCGTCGGCCAACACCACCTTGCGGTGCCGGCCGAGCACCGCGCCGTCGGGACCGATGAAGAGGGCGGTGTTGTGCACAGGCTTGAGCTCATCACCAGAAGGCTCGAAGAGGCCGATCACGATGGCGACGCCGAGCTGGCTGGCGAGAGTCGAGAACCTCGTCTTGAGGGCCTCGAACTCCTGCGCAAGCTGGAGGATGGTGACGTTGTTCTGAGACCACGGCGAAACCCGGTAGAAGGTCGCCTCCGGGCCGACGATGAGCTTCGCGCCGTTGCCCGCCGCCTCGCGAATGAACGCCGTCAGACGATCGGCGTCGATGCCCACGGCGTCCGCTTCCTGCACGCTGTACTGGACGATTGCGCACTTCACCTCGGCGGCGCCGGCGGGCCTCGGTCCGGCCAGGCCGCTCCCGGCCAGGGCGATCAGAACAACTGCGAGAGCCAAGCTTGAGCCTTTCAACTGAAGGTTCTGGATCAAATGTCTCATACGTCCCCCTCCTACCGAAGGATGATAGAAAACCTCGCCACGAGCGATGCTAACACCCCGCCCAGGGCTGTCAAGGTCGCGGCAGGAAGACGCGGCGCAGCTCCGCGAGCTGCTCCTCCGAAAGGCCCCGCGGCGCAAACCCTGCCGCCTTGCAGGCGAGGTAGAGCTGGGCCGACTTGTTGAGCGTGTCGATGAGGTCGAAGGCCTCGATCGGGTCCGACCCGATTGCCAGCGCGCCGTGCTTCTCCCACAGCACCACGCGATGGCGCCCGAGTGCGCGCTCGGTCGCCTCGGCCAGTTGCTGCGAGCCCGGGAGATGAAAGGGCACGAGGCCGAGCCCTTCCGGAACCGACACCATCGCCTCCGGGATCATGCGCCAGAGCAGGCGGTTGAGCTGCTCCTCGCTGGTGGCGGGCAGGTGGCTGAGCGCGATCAGCTCGGTGGGGTGGGTATGGATGATGGCCTTCTGGGGCGCGCAGCGGCGGCGCAGGAAGGCGTGAATCGCGAGATGGGACGGCAGCTCGGAGGTGGGCCGGAAGCCTTGCTCGGCCCAGATGATCGCGAGGCCGGCGCCGTCAGGTGTGAGCTGAAGGAGCCCCGAGTGGCGGCGGGGCGCCCGGGCGAGATCGCGCATCCGCGAGCCCGCGGCGCTCACCCAGAATGTCCGACCGCCAAGCTCGACGAGGGGCGCCAGGAGCCGCTCGACGGCGCCACCGCCAATCTCCGGGGCTCCGACCGCCTCAGTGGCGTCCACCGAGATGTTGCCGGCGTTGCTTTCCGCCCAGCCCTTCTCCCAGAGGTAGCGAGCGGCCTCGGCGGCTTCTGCGAGCAGGAGGTCGAGGCCGGCGCCCTCCAGGCCCTGGCCTTTCATCTCGCCCGCTCCGCGACCTTCCGCGAGGCCATTGCCGTCAGTCCTGCGTCAGGCCGCCTTCACGCCCGGGGCTGGCGGCCGACTTGCGGGGGCGGACGGCGATGGTGCAGCGCGAGATGCACACGAGGTCTCCCGACTCGTCGGTGATCTCGATGCCGTAGACATGGGTGGAACGGCCGCGGAAGATCGGCCGGGCGGTGGCAAGCAGGGATCCGCTGCGCTTCGATTTCACGTGGGTGGCGCTGATATCGACGCCGGCGACGATATGGCGCCGCATGTCGACGCTCATCGCCGCCGCCATCGAGGCGGCCGACTCGGCGAGCAGCACCGAGACGCCGCCGTGCAGCATACCGAGATGCTGGAGGTGGCGGCTGTCGATGTCGAGCGCGATCTGAAAGGCTTCGGAATCGAAGCGCTCGACGCGAATGCCGAGCGGGGCGAAGACGGTGTGGGCGTTGGCCTGCTTGGTGTAGGCGATGAACTCGTCAAGCCTCAAGGACACGGATCACCCCCGAAACAACAGCAGCGCGGCCTTGATCTCGGCGCGCACCATGAGCAGGCCGACAAAGGCGAACATCGCCGGCACCGAGAGCAAAACAAGACGCTTGCCGAGATCCTCCTGGCGCGCGGCCAGGACGACCGCGAGGAAGGGGAGGATCATGAGCGCCCGTGTGTAGCCGTAGACGTCGACGTAGACGGCGAAGCTGAGCGTCCACGAAAGCGCCATGAATGCGAGGTAGGTCCAGTCCTCGATTGCCAGCCTCTCCTCGCGCCGGTTGTAGCCCGAGAGCGAGAGGAGAACCGCCACCAGGGCGACGAATCCCCAGAGCTCGATCGAGGTGAACTTGATGTTGGCGGCGAGCATCTGGTCGAACTTCTGCATCACCCAGCGAAACGGGATGCCAAGGCTGCCCCCGAGCGGGGTCAGCGGCGCCACGGTGATGTGCAGCCAGGTGGAGATCGCGACGAGCAGGCCGAGCGGCCAGCCGGCGAAGCTGGCGGCGCCCTGGCGGCGTCCCTCGCGCAGCTCCTGCCAGGCGTACGCGAGCGCGCCGACGAGGTAGATCTCCCGGGTCAAGGTGGCAAGCGTGATGGTGAGCAGGGCCAACCGCCGGCGCCCCTGGGCATAGAACCAGAGGGAGGCGAGGGCGAGGGCGAGGGCGAGCCCATCCGGGGTCGAGCGCATGATCGACGCCGCGAGGCCGGCGTTGGGAACGAGAAGCAGCGCCCACCAGGGCGATCGCCCCTCGCGCTTGAGCAGCGCGGCCGCGAGAACAACGGCGGCCAGCGCCCCGAGCCAGACCAGTCCCTGGTAGGTCCTGATCGCCGCCGCCGGCTGGCCGAACGCGGTCAGGTAGGCGAGCAGCGGCGCCAGCAGGTGAGATCCACGGTAGGAAGGCGTGTCGAGCGAGCGCACGGTCTCGTGCCTGGAGATGAACGGGTCAGTCGCGAGCGCGGCGTAGAACTGCCCGTCGTAGCCCTGCTCGCCATAGGGTGGGATGCCGGCAAGAGCAGGCGGGTGGCTGAAATCGGAGCCGAGGAAGAGGAATCCGCGCAGGTCGTTGGCGAAGCGCAGGTGGCCCACGAGGAGCAGGACGAGCAGCCAGAAGGCCGCCGACAGTCCCGCGATTATGGCGATGTCTGCATGCTTCCTTCCGGTCATACGCGCGGTATCGTACGTGGGCCTGGCGGTGAGTGTCAACGCGACCGCCGCGCGTCTGCTCCCTCCCCCGCTCGCGGGGGAGGGCTGGGGTGGGGGTCGCCAAGTCCCTTCAGAGTGCCTCCACCCCGGCCCGATCCCCGATCTCCCGGCGCTTTCCCATCAGCCGGAGGCGCGCTACCATCCGCGGGTGCTAGCCAGCCTTCGGGACATCTGGGTGCTTTACCTGCGCGAGAGTCGAGCGGCGCTGCGCGAGCGGACGATCGTCTTCAACAGCATCGTCATGCCGATCGTGCTCTACCCCTTCATGCTGTGGGCGATGTTCACGGGCATCGTCTTCGTGCGCGGGCAGACGGAGGGGTTCGTGTCGCGCCTGGCGGTGGTCGGGCTCAAGGCAGAGCACCGCGAGCTGCGGTCGCTGCTCGAGCGCGACGACCGCCTTACCCTGGTCAAGGAGGCACCGGCGAGCGCGCTTGCAGCGGAGCAGATCAGGAAAGGTGACCTCGACGCCCTGGTCGAGATCCTCCCGCCGACTGGGACCGGCACCGATCTGGCGAGCAACTTCCAGGCGCGCCTGACCGTCAACAAGTCGAAGGAGCGCAGCGACGAGGCCCGGCAGCGGGTGGTTGCGCTGCTCGAGCGCTATCGCGACGACTGGCTCAAGCGTGAGGGAACGCGGCTCGGGGTGACTCCCGCCGAGTGGCAAGTGCTCACCATCGACGAGCGCAACACGGCCAGCTCACGAGATATGGGCGCCTTCCTGCTCGGCCTGTTGCTGCCGCTGTTCTTCGTCATCATGGTGGCGGTAGGCTGCTTCTACCCTGCAGTTGACGCCACCGCGGGCGAGCGCGAGCGGAACACCTGGGAGACATTGATGACCGTGGCCGCCTCACGAGTCTCGATCATCACCGCCAAGTACTTGTATGTAGCCACCTTTGGTTGTATTGCGGGGCTTTTGAACCTGATTGCGATGACACTCTCGATGCGGGCGGTGCTGGCGCCGCTTCTGGCCCGGAGCGGGGAGAGTCTGGAGTTCAAGGTCCCGCTGGTGGCGTTCCCCGTGATGGCGGTCGGTGCCGTGCTGCTGGGGCTGTTCGTGGCGGCCGGGATGATGATCTTCGCTTCGTTTGCCCGCACCTTCAAGGAGGGGCAGTCGATGGTCACGCCCTTCTACCTGCTCATCATGCTGCCGGTGATGTTTCTCCAGGTGCCCGGGATCGAGTTCACGATTCCGCTGGCGCTGATTCCGATCGTGAACGTCGCGATGATGGTGCGCGAGGCGATTGCGGGGACGTTCCACTGGCTGCAGATCGGGCTTACGCTGGGGGTCGAGATCGCGACAATTGCGGCGTGCCTATGGCTGGCGACGGCGATCCTGCGCTTCGAGGACGTGGTAATCGGCTCCTATGGCGGGAGTCTTGGCAAGCTGGTCAAGGAGCGCCTGCTCAAGAGGGACACGCGGGCGCGGGCGGCAGGGGGCGAGGCATGAGCGTGGCTACCATTGAGGTTCGTGATCTCAGCAAGATCTTCTACGACGAGAGTCGGGGCGAGGTCCGCGCCGTCGATGGCATCGATTTCACCTGCACGAGCGGCGAGATCTTCGGCCTGCTGGGCGCCAACGGCGCCGGCAAGACGACCACGCTGCGAATGCTGGCGACGATTCTGGCCCCCTCGGCCGGCACCGCCCGGGTTCTCGGCCACGAGGTGACCGCCGACCCCGAGGCGGTGCGGCGCAGCCTCGGCTTCTACTCGGCCTCGACGGCGCTCTATCCCCGGCTGACGGCGCGCGAGACGCTCGACTTCTTTGCCCGCATCAATCGCTATCCGGCAGATCAGGTCGCGGCCAGGGTGGAAAGCCTGATCACTCGTTTCGGCCTGGCGTCGTTCGCGGGCGCGAGGATCGACAAGCTCTCGAGCGGGATGAAGCAGAAGGTCTCGATTGCCCGCACGGTCGCGCATGATCCACCGGTGCTCATCTTCGACGAGCCCACGGTCGGGCTCGATGTGCTCAACGCGCTGGAGATGCAGAAGGTGATCCGCGAGTTCCGTGGTGAGGGCAAGACGATTCTGTTCTCGACCCACATCATGAGCGAGGCGGAGAAGCTCTGCGACCGCATAGCCATCATCCACCAGGGCAAGATTCGTGCCTGTGACACCCTGGCGGCGCTGCGCGAGGCGACCGGCTTCCGCTACCTCGAGGACATCTTCGTGCACTATGTGGAGCGCGCCGAGGCCGGCGCGGTTGCAGCGGCACGAGGCTGGACACCGCGGCGATCAGGACGCTCTTCACCACCGAGCTCCGCATGGTGCTGCGCGACCGCCGCACCGTCTTCATGTCGATCGTGCTGCCGCTGCTGGTGATGCCGATCATGCTGCTGGCCGGCCATGCCTCCGAGCGGCGGCGCGAGCGCAAGCTGGAGTCGCTGACCTACCAGTACGCGCTGGCCGGAAGCCAGGCGGAGAGCCTGCGCGCGCTCCTCGGTCCTAGACTGCAGGCGGCAAGGACGGCAGGCTCGGGGCCGGGTGCTGCCGAAAAAGAGACGCCCTTTCTTGCCCGCGAGCGCCAGGTCGCCGATCCCGCGAAGAGCCTTGACAAGGACGAGCTGCAGCTCTACCTCGAGGCCCAGAGCGCCGAAGAGGCAAAGGCCAGGGCCGCCGCCGAAGAGACAAAGGCCAGGGCCGCCGCCGAAGAGGCCAGGCGAAAAGGAGAACGCCAGGAGCCTGACAAGGGCGAGGATGCTCCGGAGCGGGACCGCGCCGAGACCGTGGTCGCGGGTGCGCCGGTGGTCACGATCGTCTTCCGTGCCGACCGCGACACCTCGCAAACCGCGGCGCGGCGAATGCGCGATCTGCTCCGGGACCTGCGGCGCGAGCGGCGCGCCCTGGTGCTCAAGGAACGCGGCCTCGGCGTCGATCCCGCCGCAATTGCTTCCGTCGACCAGGTCGACGTGGCCACCGCCGCCCAGGTCTCCGGCTTGCAGTTGGGGCGCTTCCTCACCCTGTTTCTCGTGATGTTCATTCTCTCGGGCGGCGCGGTGGTGGCCACCGACAGCCTCGCCGGCGAGAAGGAGCGCGGCACACTTGAGACGCTTCTCACTACCGCCGCCAGCAGGGCCGAGATCGTTGCCGCAAAGCACCTGCTGATTCTCTTCGTGGCCCTCCTGATCACGCTGATCCAGGTCGCCAACCTGCTCGTCTATGTTGGCTTCAAGCTGATCAAGGTGTCCGCCGGGTTCTCGGTCGCGATCTCGCCCGCCTTGGCGCTGCTCCTGTTCGTGCTCTACCTGCCGGTGGTGGCGCTGGCGGCGAGCGCGCTCCTGCTCACCTCCGGCTACGCCAAGTCGTACAAGGAAGCCCAACTCACCTTCTTCCCGCTGTTTCTGCTCGGCATGGTTCCGTGCCTGGCGCCGCTGCTGCCCGGGGTGCCGCTGCGCTCGGCGATCGCCCTCGTTCCCGTCGCCAACATCGCCGTCGGCGTGAAGGAGGTGCTCACCGGGGTCTTCGACTGGCCACTGCTTGCGGGCGCCTGGCTGGTCAACGCGGCGGCGGCCGGCCTGCTCGCGCGGGCGGCGGCGCGCACGCTCTCCAACGAGCGCCTGATCACCGCCGCCGAGACCGACGCGGCGCAGCTTTATGGCGGGCCGGCGCTGTTCCCCCGCCATGTGTTGCGCTGGTTCGCGGTGGTCTGGGCGGTGATCTTCGCCGCCGGCGCCAACATGGGCGAGGGCGTCGACATTCGCGTGCAGCTCCTGGTCAACCTGGTGGTGGTCTTCGCCGGCGCGTCGTTCCTGATGATCCGAAAGTACCGCCTCGATCCTCGGGAGGCGCTGGCGCTGCGCCCGGTGAAGCCGGTGGTCTGGCTTGCCGTGCTGATTGGCGCGCCAGCCGGGCTGCTGGCGGCGATGGGCGTGTTCCGTCTCGCCAACCTGGTCTTTCCCATGCCGGAGAAGCTCTTCGAGGCGTTCGGCCGGGCCCTGGCCCCGGAGTCGATTCCGTTCTGGGAGACGCTGCTGTGGCTCACCGTCCTTCCCGGCATTTGCGAGGAGGTTGCCTTTCGCGGCGTGCTCTTGCATGGCCTGCGCCGGCGCCTGCACCCTGTCGCCCTGGCGCTGGTGGTGGGTCTGATCTTTGGCTTCTTCCACACCGCCCTGTTCAGGATCCTCCCGACCGGATTCCTCGGGGTTCTGCTAGCCGCCGTGACCCTGCTCACCGGCTCGATCTTCCCCGCCATGGCCTGGCACGCGATTAACAACTGCGCCGGGCTCCTAGCCGGCCACTACGGATGGTCGCTGGCGGACCTCGGTCCCGGGCTCTACCTCGCCGGAGCGGCCGTGCTCCTGCTCGCATTCTGGATCATCTGGCGCAACCGAACGCCGTACCCGGGCCTGCGACCCTGGCGGGGGAAGGCAGGGCTCCGGCCCTGAGAGGCAGGGCCCCGGGCTCCGGGGGAAGAGGCGTGGTCAGTGGTCAGTGGTCCGTGGTCCGACCCCCTCCCATCCCCAGCAAAAAGGTCTGTGGGACAGGCACTCCTGCCTGTCCTTGCACACACTCGGGATCTTGCATGGCCAGACAAGAGTGTCTGGCCTACAAAATCTCCAGAAAAGGGAGTTACTGCCTGTCACCTTCGACCCCACGCTCCAAGCTCAAGTCTCAATCAGCAGTAATTTCGCGGCCCTTGGTCTCGGGCAGGAGCAGGAGAGCAAGCAGGGCGGCGGCGAGAAACGCAGCGGCGACCAGGTTGAAGGCGAAACCAAGGCCGCGGCTGGCGGCGAGCGAGCCAACTGCGAAGGGCGCCAGCGCACTGGCGCCGCGGCCGAGGGTGTAGGTGAGGCCCTGGGCGTCATGCAGAGCTGCTGGGCGATCGGCTATGCGCTGGCGGCCGGGCTCACGGCCCTCGTCCTGCCTCGCTTCGGCTGGCGCGCAGTCTTCTTCGCCGGCATCCTGCCCGCCCTGGTAACGCTCTGGATTCGCCGGCACGTCGAGGAGCCCCGCGTGTGGGCCGAGGCCGCCACCGGAGCCCGGCGCGGCGACCTTCGCGATCTCCTCGTGCCGCCCTGGCGCGGCCATGTGCTGGCCGCCTCGCTCGTTTCCGCGGCGACGATGTTCGCCTGGTGGGGGCTGTTCACCTGGATCCCCGCCTACCTCGCCCTGCCCCCCGCCCAGGGTGGCGCCGGGCTTTCGGTGGTCAAGACCTCGGCCTGGGTGATCCTGATGCAGGTGGGCATGTGGCTCGGCTACCTCACCTTTGGCATGATCGCCGACCGGCTCGGCAGGAAGCCCGCCTACGTTGGCTATCTTGCCATCGCCGCGGTTCTCGTCCCGATCTACGGCGCCACCAGCGACCCGCTCG
>JAZDGE010000010.1:0-3854 GCA_043807175.1 Acidobacteriota bacterium | reverse complement strand
TAGCTCGGAACCTATTCCTGCGCGAGCCCTAAGGTCACGGCCCGAGAGCAGGGTGGCCCTGCCAGTCGATCTGCGAGCCCCACACGCTGTGCGGGATCGCGAACACCACCAGGGTCACGACCGCGGCGAGCAGCACCGCGGCGCGGCCCGGGCGCCCACCGCGCATCCGCCAGAGGGCCCAGACCCACGCGATCCCGGCGATCAGCGTCTTGTTGTCGGTGAGATCCCAACCAAAGGGGACGCCAGTCCACCAGGCGCCAAAGGCGGCCTTCTGCACCGCCGGCCCGAGCACGAACCCCCCCAAGGCGATCAGCCAGAGCGTGACCCAGCCAAGGCGGCGGGCGTCGCCCCTGGCCGCCAGGGCCTCGAGTCCAGCCCGAGTCGCAAACAGCATCCCAAGGAACATTCCCGCGATGTGGGGGACGAGGACCAGGTCCGAAACTTCGCCCTTGAATCTCGTCACCGCCGGGCGGGCCGGCAGGACGGCGCTCGCCGCCCCGAGCCGCAGCCGTACCTGGTACTCCAGCTTGCCTGCCGGCGGCTGGTGCGGCAGCAGGGCCTCGAGCCACTCGCCATTGCGCCACATCGCCAGCACCTGCCAGGCGTCCTGGGTGGGAAAGCGTCGCCACGCGACCTCGCCATGCACCTCGGCGTTGGCCGCGCGAAGCTGAACCGGCTGGTCGCCCGCGCCGCCGTGCGTGCGTGTCACCCGGTACGCGATCTCGGCGCTGCCCAGGGCGACCCGGCCGCGCACCGGGTAGGTCGGACCGCTCAACCGCTGCCACACCACCGACGCGAGGGTGATAATCAGCGCCACTGCCCACCACCGCCAGCCTCGATGCATCACGCCTCCTTGACATGGTGCGGCGCGATGAGCACCTTGTCGATCTGATGGCCGTCCATGTCGACGACCTCGAAGCGGACTCCTTCGATCTCGAAGTGATCGCCCGTGCGGGCGACCCGGCCGAGGTGCGACATGACGAACCCGCCGAGCGTCTTGAAGGCGCCCTTTTGCTCGGCGGGGAGTTTTGGCATCGCCACCAGCTCGCGGAGGTCATCGACGAGCATCGCGCCATCCACCAGCCAGGAGCCGTCCTCACGCTCGATCGCCGGCGCCTCCTCGCCCTCCCCGGCCGGCTGCATCTCGCCCACGATTGCCTCGAGCACGTCATTCGGCGTCACCAGCCCCTCGATGCCGCCGTACTCGTCGACCACGATCGCAAAGTGCGTGCCGGTGGTCTTGAAGCGCTCCAGCAGAACGAGCGCGCGCATCGTCTCCGGCGCCACCAGCGGCTGCCGCAACGCCGAGAGCAGGTCGATCGGCGTGGCGGCCACGGCGCCGTCGAGGAGGTCCTTCACCCGCACGTAGCCGAGGCAGTTGTCGAGCTGCCCCCGCCCGACGGGAAAGCGGGAGTACGGGCTGACGCTGATCTTGCCGGCGATCGCCGCCGGGGAGTCGCCGGCATCCAGCCAGACGATCTTCGTGCGCGGCGTCATCAGCGAGCCGACCCGCCGGTCGCCCAGGCGAAACACCCGCTCGACCATCTTCTGCTCCGCGGCCTCGAACATCCCTGCCTGCGTCCCCTGTCCGATCAGCAGCTTGATCTCCTCCTCGGTGACCGGCGGACCGGTGGCCTGGCGGGTACCGAGGAGCCGGAGCACCAAGGACGTCGAGCCTGAGAGCACCCGGACCACCGGCAGGGTGGCACGCGAGAGAAACCTCATCGGACGGGCCATGGCGCTGGCGATGCCCTCCGGGTCGCGAAGGGCGATCCGCTTCGGCACCAGCTCGCCGAAAATGAGCGTCAGGTAGGTGATCGCCACGACAACGAGGCCGATCGCGAGCGCCTCGCGGTAGCGAGCGAGCGCGGGGATCTGGCCCAGCGCCGCGGCCAGCGGCCTGGCGATGGTGGCGCCGCCGAACGCGCCGGCGAGCACGCCCACCAACGTGACGCCGACCTGCACCGTGGAGAGAAAGTCGTCGGGCGAGTTGGCAAGCGCGAGCGCCGCCGCCGCCCGCTCGTCGCCCTCCTGGGCCCGCTGCTGCAGGCGCGGCTTGCGCGCCGCGAAGAGCGCGATCTCCGACATCGAGAAGACCGCGTTCGCGATGATCAGCACCGCAAGGGCGACGAGCTCAAGGCCGATGAGGCACCTCCCCGCGCAGGAAGGCAACGACGAGCGAGCCAAGCTCGCCTGGGCGCTCTAGCGGGACCAGGTGCCCGCACTCGCGGATCACCTCGAGCCTGGCGCCGGGCACCTTCTCGGCCACCAGGCGCGCCATTGCGGCAAAGTCGGGCACCTCTCGGTCGCCGCTTGCGACCAGCACCGGCGCGACGATCTGAGCGAGGCGAGCGGTGAGCTTCCAGTCGCGGTCAGGCTCGTCGCGCGCCGTGGCGAGGTACTCGCCGGCCGGGAATGTGAGCAGCATCGCTTCGAGCTTCTCCCGCGCGCCGGGTAGAGCGGCCGCCGAGGCGATCAGGGGGTGGCCGAGCCAGGCGCTGCGGACCGCGGCGGCCACGCCAGTGGTGCGAATGGCGCGGGCGAACTCCCGGAACGAGCCCACCAGCTCCGATGAGAGCGCGAAGTCGGGAACAAGCGGCCCGACGAGCGCCAGGCTCGCCACCAGCTCGGGCCGCCGCAGGGCCAGCTCGAGGGCGATGCCTCCCCCCTTGGAGAGCGCCAGCACATGTGCCGGCGCCGCCTCCAGGCGCTCGATCACTGCGGCGAGGTCGGCGGCATGATCGCCCCAACGGTAGCCCTGAGTCGGCGATGAGCTGCGCCCGTGTCCGCGCTGGTCATAACGAATCGTCCGAAAGCCGGCGTGAAGGAGCTCGGGAACGACGTCGTCCCACACCCTCAGGTCGAGCGAGTGGCCGTGCAGCAGCACGACGGGCTCTCCCTGCCCCTCGTCGAGACAGTTGAGCGCGATCCCGTTGCAGTCGATGATCATGGCTCAAAGGGAGGCTTCGCCTCAAACTGACGAGGCGAAGCCTCGCGTCGACAGGCGACAGGCGACAGTTTCCCCCGCACCCCACCCAGTGAACCCATCCACCCGTCCCCCAGCCGATCACCGGGTGGGAAGCTTGCTTTGTTCGTGACACTCGTCATTCTTAGAGCGCTCCTAGCGAGCGCTGCGGAACGAGAACGATGCCGGGCGCTCGACCTCGTTGCCGGCGAGGTCCTCGACCGCACCGGCCGAGAGCGTGGCATGAAAGGTGTCGCCTGGTGCGAGATCCTGCTGCGGCGTCCACACCACCCACCAGTGCTCGGCATCGTAGTGAACCTGGCCGCGGATGATGCCGCTCGCCTCACCCATCACCGTCACACCCTGCGCCTCGAGCTCGACCGGCTGCAGCGGCTCCGAAAACGCAAACACGACCTTGGGGAGGCGCGCGGCCACCAGCGCTCCCGCCGCGGGGAAGTGGGAGGTGACGGTCGGCGTCTGGCGATCGGAGACCCCGCGCCACTCGGGACCGCTTGCGAGATCAATCGAAATGTAGATCACCGCTTCCAGCACGTCCGGGGGCGGCAGCGGAGGCTCGGGCAGATCGTGGTCCTTGAGCCATTCGGCGAGCAGCACCGCAATTACCACTACCGTCACCACGCCGACGATCACGAGCGCCGGCGAGATGTGCTCGAGGATGGCGTGCGCCTCGGTGATTCTCCCCTCGTTGACCTGGAGCACCGTCGCCTCGTCCGCCAGCTTGACGATGTTGCCTTCCTCGTCCAGGCGGGCCGGGAAGTGGAGCCGGTAGTTGCCGGCCGGCAGTCCGGCCACGGCCCAGGTCGGGTTGAGCGAGCGGAACACCGTCACCCACTTCTTGCCTTCCTTGCGCTGCAGCTCGCCCAGCACC
>JAZDGE010000009.1:0-3337 GCA_043807175.1 Acidobacteriota bacterium | reverse complement strand
CGGATCAGCTCCTCCGACTTGCCGGAGAACATGCAGCCGGTGACCACCTCGACCCAGCCGCCCCAGGGGTTGCGTGGGTTCATCGTTCCTCCCATGCTCCACCATACCAGGGGGGCCAGCGCCGCCAGCACCGCCTGCTCGAAAGCCCCGGCGCGGGTAATGAGATCGCGTGTCAAGACGCCGAACGCGCCTTGCCGGGAGCGAACGTCGCGTTGGCCGGCGAGGCGGTCGATGGCGCTCGCCAGATCCTCGCCGGCGAGCAACGCCGCCGCCAACTCCCCGGGCAGAAGGATCCCCGGGCTCGATCCGAGCCCCTCGCGCTGGCCATCCCAGGCCACCGCCCAGTTGCGGAGCATCACCTGCCCTCGCTTGTGCGAGACCACGGTGACCCCACCCTCGAGACCGAGGGCGATCGCCGCATCCGGATGAGCCGCCAGGGCTCCTCGCGCCCGCCGCCTCGCTCCCGCCCGCGTCGCGGCGTCCGAGAGCGGCGTGTCGGCCTCTCCGCTTGCCACATCGAGGGCGGCGATCTCGGCGCCCTCCACCGGCCAGGGCAGCAGGGCGAGGCGGGCGAGCGCGGCGCGCACCCCTGCGAGCTTGGGCTCGCGCGTGCTGCCGAGGGCGAGCTTCACAGGCCCACCTTGGGGCACAGGCCGACGAGGGCACACTCGGCGCAGGCGGGCCGGCGGGCGCGGCAGACCCGCCGGCCGTGAAGGACCAGACGGTGGCTCAGGGCGACCCAGGAGGAGGGCGGGAAGAGCTCGATGAGGTCACGCTCGATCTTCTCCGGGTCCGCCTGCCGGGTGAGCCCCAGGCGGCGCGAGAGGCGCGTGACATGGGTGTCGACGACCACTCC
The DNA here is from genome assembly GCA_043807175.1 of Acidobacteriota bacterium. Taxonomy (GTDB): domain Bacteria; phylum Acidobacteriota; class Thermoanaerobaculia; order Thermoanaerobaculales; family Thermoanaerobaculaceae; genus JAZDGE01. Next base: position 2,481 of record JAZDGE010000009.1, on the reverse strand, counting down.
GGCGGCGATGCCGAACGCGGTCCCCAGCACAACATTGGCGGTCTTTCGGCCGAATCCGGGCAGTGTCAGAAGCGCATCCATGTCGCCGGGAATCTCGCCCGCGTACCGCTCGACCACCGCTTGGGCCATGCCGAGCAGCGACCTTGCCTTGTTCCGGTAGAAGCCGGTGGAGCGGATCAGCTTCTCGATCTCGCCCTGCTCGGCGCGAGCGAGGGCTCGGGCATTAGGAAAGTGGGCGAAGAAGCGCGGTGTGACCTGGTTGACGCGGACGTCGGTGCACTGGGCCGAGAGGATCGTCGCCACCGCCAATTGATAGGCGTCTCTGAAGCCCAGCTCGCAGGTGGCCGCCGGATACGCCGCCGCCAGCTCCGCATCGATCGCCGCGGCGTACTGCCGATCGCGGTTGGGCGCCGCGTTCAACCGAGCCTCTCGACGGCCGGCGGGCGCTCGCCGAAGATGCGCCGCGGATCAGGCGCCAGCAGGCCGCCCGAGATCACGAGCCGGACCGCGTCCTCGACCGTCAGGTCGCTGGGGTGGATCATCCGCATCGGGTAGATCAGGTAGAAGCCGGTGGTCGGGTTGGGCGTGGTGGGGAAGAAGACCGAGCCGACCCGCTCGCGTCCCTGCGGCGTCATCGCCTCGAACTCAGCAGTCAGAAAGCCAACTACATAGGCGTTCTCAACCGGAAACGGCACGAGCACGACGCGGCGGAAGTTCTTCGTGCGGTCGCCGGAGAAGGCCTTGGTCACCTCGCGCGTGCCGAGGTACACCGAGCGCAGCACGGGAACCCGCGAGATCACCGACTCGCCGAGGCGCAGGATGCGGCGGCCGAGCACGTTGTGCGCCAGCAGGCCGATCACGAAGACGAGAACGATCGCCAGCACCGCGCCGACTCCCGGCAGCGGGTAGCCCACGAGCCGGGTTGAGATTGGGTACGACCAGCGGTCCAGCAGGTTGAACAGGAAGCGCGCGAAAAAGATCGTCACCACGAGGGGGAGCGAGACCAGCGCGCCGGTGATCATCCGCGTGCGGAGAAACCCCATCAGCGTGGGTTTTTTTTCCGCGCCTCGCGGCCGTACAAGGGAGCCGAGGGTGTCGTCGAGGGGGTCGTGATCGCGTTTCATCGCGTGCACATTCTAGCGAGGCTTCGCCTCAAAAGGACGAGGCGAAGCCTCGCGTTGACAGTTGACAGTTGACAGTTTCCACCACCCCCCACCCAGCAGACCCGCCCGCCCGTCCCCCGCCCGAACGCCGAACCGCAAGCGTGCTCTGTTTGTGAAGATTGCCCGCGGGTGAACGCCCCTGCAACGCATTGCCATGCGCGCCTGTTCAAGCAGGGCGCCTGGCAAGCGTGCGGCGGCGGAGTCTTGCGCTCGGCGAAAAGGAAAGGGCGGAGCAAGCCCCGCCCTGGTGTGTCACGTCGAGCGCGCCGCTTTAGGTGCTGGAACCGCTTGCGGCCTGGCCGTGGTTGCAGCCGGCCTTCGCGCCCTCACCCTTGCGGCAGCAGCCTGCGCCCCTGGCGGTCTTGGCAGCCCCGGCTGCCGAGGCCTTGTGCGGGCACGAGGCGCCAGCCGTCGCCGCCTTGTGCTGGCATGAGGCGCCGTCCTTGGCCGCCGCGTGCTGTTGCAGCTTGGTCACCAGCGACGTATCGCTGGCGGTGGCAGTGATCACCACGCCGTTGTCGATCTTCTCGACCGTGCGGGTCACGCCCTCGGCATGCATCGGGCAGTCACCACAGCCTTCCTTCTCGCAGGCCGCGGTCTTGTCCTGCATCGTGGCGACGACCTTGGGGTCGGTCGAAGTGATCGTGATCTTCACCCCGTTGTCGAGGTTGGTCACGGCCTTCTCGATTCCCGCCTGCTTCATGCAGCAGCCGGTGCCAGTGGCATGCTCGGCGCCGGCAAGCAGCGGCATGGCGATCAGGGTGACAACAGCGGTGAACAGGAGTAAACGCTTCATTCTTGGTACCTCCCTTTCGACTAGGTTCTTTGCGGCCCGGCGCCGGTTGGTTACAGCGCCTCGACTGTGTCATACAGACTCGCCGCGGGCAAAATTCCCGGCCCCGGCCAGCCACAATGTCTCGTCGTGCCGAACAGCGGGTACTGATTGTCTGGGTGCCGGAACGTGGAGGCGACGGGCGGATTCGAACCGCCGAGTGAGGGCTTTGCAGGCCCCTGCCTTACCACTTGGCTACGTCGCCGCGCCGCAAAGTCTAGCGGTGGCGTGACTGGCTGTCAACGCGGGGAAAGAGACTGGTTTCGGGTATCGGGTCTCGCCCCGGCTGGACACGAACTCCGAGCCCCGAGCCCCGGCCTCGGGGTGGGGGCACGGGGGGCAAGGCGGCGGGGGAAGGGGACGGGGGGCCGCCGGCGTTGGGTGTGTCGGCCGTGCTATCAAAGGAAGGGGGGCTGGTGGTGGGGTGGCGGGGCGGGTGGAGGCGAGTCAGCGAGCGGCAATGTAGTTGCCGCGAGCGGAGGGGGC
>JAZDGE010000008.1:0-8661 GCA_043807175.1 Acidobacteriota bacterium | reverse complement strand
TGGGCGGCTACCTGGCAGCGCGCAGCTACGCCGAGCACTACGCCAGCGAGCGCCGGCGCGAGGACCGGGAGATCGGCGAGAAGCCCGAGGCCGAGAAGAAGGAGGTGCGGCAGATCCTCGTCTCCTACGGTCTCGAGCCGGGTGAGGCGGAGCCCATCGTCGAGGCCATGAGCCGCAAACCGAAGGCCTGGGCCGAGTTCATGATGCGCTTCGAGCTCGGGCTCGAGGAGCCCGATGCTCGGCGGGCCGTGACCAGCGCCTTGACCATCGCCTTGTCCTACGTCGCCGGCGGCGCGATCCCCCTCTGGCCCCCTACTTCTTCGTTCCCAGGGCTACCGGCGCCCTGGTCGCATCGGTGGCGGTGACCGCCGTGGCGCTGTTCGCCTTCGGCGCCGTCAAGGCTCGCCTCACCGGCGCCCGTCCGCTGCTCGGGGCGCTGCAGACCGCCGCCATCGGAGGGATAGCGGCGGCAGCGGCCTTCGCCATCGCCCACGCAATTGCATAGCTGGTAAGGCGGGCAGAGAGATGCATGCCAGACTGCCGGGCATTGGGAGTGACGTGGAAAAGGACGCCAAAAGAAGGGAAACGCATGAAAGGACCTCGACCAGCCAGCCTCAATCCCACCGTGCCCGAGCGTACCGTGCTCGCCGGCCGGGCGCTTGCGCTCCTGGTGACACTTGCGCCAGCAGCGTTCGCCGGCACGCCAGTGCGCCCAGCCGCAGGTCAGCCCACCCAGGCCCGTCCTCAGGAAACGGGCTCCGCGACCGGGGAATGGCAGCTCGTCCTGCCGCCTCCGGTGGCGGCGCGGCTGGCGTTGGCGCAGCGATCGTTGGCGCCTGCCGGCCTGCGGAAGCTCGAGCGCCTTGCCCGTACTCTCGCGCCTCGGATTGCCTCCCAGGCTGACCCGGCTGCCCTGCAGAACGAAGCGGTGCAGGGCGTGAACACGGTGTTCTCTGCTGCCGGCCTCTCCAGCATTGACGTCTCAGAGGCCGCCTTTCTCGTCATGGCGATGGCGACCAAGGACATGGACGACGACCTCCGCCTGATCATGGCCGAGGTGAAGGCGACGACGGCGGCCAAACAGAAGCTGCGCGATCAGATCAAGGAGCTCGAGGGCTGGATCACACAGGAAATGGCCGGGCACGGCCAGACCTCCACCGACCTTGAAAAGGCCGGGACCGGTGCGACGCGAGGCGTGATGCCGGGAACCGTGTCGATCCAGGCGACGCCTTCTTCTCGCCGCGCTCTTAAGCTGGAGAAGGCAACCTCGCCACTGCTCCGGTGGGAGTACACCAGGGCCCCGGTCATCGCGCCCCTCCCGCCACGGGACGCCACGGTCAGCGTCAAGAGCCTGAGGTCGCTCCAGGTGGAGCTGAGCGGGACGCTCGACGGCATGAACGAGCTGTTGGCAGCGATGTCGTCGCGGCTCAATGTAACGATGGACTGGCGCGCGAAGCTCATCGGGACGCTGAGTCGCATCATGAAGAAGAACACGACGACGATGGAGTCCCTGGTGCAGAACCTGAAGTAGAAACACGCTGCGACGCATAGTCCGATGTCGTGACGGCGCGCCGCCGGCGCAAGCCGACCGCGCCCTCGCCCAATTCCCGGCGCCGGCGGTCCCGTGGCAGGTCAAACCAGTCTCGGTAGGCAGCACTTACAGCCGAAGGCGCCACACCGGTAGTACACTCAACGATGGACTACGCGGGAGGACGAGCTGTTCGTGGCCCAATCGATGGGGAGTCCTAGTTCAAGGTCCGTGCAGCCCGGATGCCCCTTGCGATCAGCGCCGGCCGGACGTCACCCCGGCGCGGCCGGCTGACCTCCCGCCCATGTGCAACCGATCCAAGCGGCATTGGGGGTGGGCATGGGCGATAGCAGTTATCTACGTCGTCTACTACGCCGGCATGATCCTCCGCCACACCGCCATCCCCTACTTCGACCAGGCCAACTACATCTCGCGCATTTATTTCATCCGAGAAGCCGTGGGACGCGATGGCTACTGGCATCCTGACGCCTACTTGGCGGGGGTCTATTCGACCCGGCCACCGCTAATGATGGTCCCAGCCGTGCTGCTTTGGGGGCACACCGCGCATCCACGCCCCGTGGCCCTCCTCTGGCTCGGCCTGCGGATGGCAACGCTGCTCCTAGCGTTGTGGATCTTCTCTCGCGTGCTCAGCAGCACCGCGTTCGTCCCTCTGGCGCTGCTCGTGGTGCTCGGCGGCGCCTTCTACCTGCAAGTCGTTCCGCAGTTGTACCTGATGGACCAGACCTTCGGCGTCTTCGCTCTCCTGGCCACTGCCTGCCTCCTCTGGGAACTGAAGCGCCCCAGCGCCAAATCAGCCCTCGGCCTGGGAACCAGCCTGCTAATGCTCCTGCTTATCAAGCCTGCGGGCCTCATCTTCGCTCTCCCTGTGCTGGCCATCGCCGGTCTTCGCGGAGTCATCTGGGCTGGCAGCAACCTGCGGCAGCGCGACGTCGCGCGAGTGTTTCCGTGGGCCGCTGCCTGGATCGCCTTCTTTGCCGGGCTCGGCTACTTGCTGCTCTCCCCCTACTGGTACTCGGCCCTGGATCTCTGGAAAACGAGTTGGCAAGGCTGGTGGAATTTTCCCCGCAACGCCGCGCGCTTTTGGCAAATGGCCGTCCTGATGATCCCTGGTTGGCTGGCCCTCCTGGTCGTATGGGCGACGGCGCGGCGTGGCACCGAACCACCCAGCGGTCCAGCGGGTGCCGCGCCACCCAGCCGCGGGATCACCGGCTGGATGCTCGCAGCAGCCATGACTTTGACCGCCTGGTGGTACTTCTATAACGTTTGGCTGAGCTTCTCGAACGACCAGCGTTTCCCGGCCAGTTTCCTCCCAGTCGGGGTGACCTTTGCCGCCATACTCGTATGCTCCAACCGCCGCCTGGCTCGGGCGGCCCTTCTCGTCGCGTCCCTGTTGTTCGCCGGCAACCTCGCCATCGCCTCTGGCCTTGGGCGCCCAACCGCTCTGCAAATCCTCCAGCCCCTAACGGGCGCCCTGGCGCGGGCCGAGCACCCCGTAGCAGAGGTCGGCCTGGTCAACCTTTGCCGCGGGATGCAAGAGCAAATGCTCCAAACCGGCGACACCAGCGGCCCCGTCTGCGTGCTCATCGTCGACGAGTACATCGACCACAGTTCCCTCACCCTCGCCATGCGCTACGTCAACGGCGACCAGTGGTCTCCCATCCGCTTCGAGCAAGTACCCTGGGGCTCGACCGCGCTTGACGTTGCCAAGACCTGCCAAGCCCGTTGGTTCCTCACCAAGAGGCCCCGCAGCACCATCACACTCGCCGGCGACCCTTTCGTCCGCCTCAGCGCCTTGGAACACTTGCTGACGAACACTGAAAGCCCACTGGCCACCAAGCTCGAAAAGGTCGCCGAATACACCCTCCGCCAACCCGATCGCGTCGTTGGCGATTACTTCCGCCCCGACACCCCCTGGAGCCTAAGCCGCCAGACCGTAACCCTCTGGCGGCTCAGGGAACCCATCACTCAACTCGACACGGACCGGGCGCAGCAATGGCTCAAGGATCGCGGATTTCTCAAGCCACCCGAAGCTGCCACGTCGCCGTGAGCAGCACCTGAATTGCCTGACGCTTCCCCGGCGTACTGGGATCGGCCCGCGGCGGCGACTCGCCGACCAAGAGTGCCGGGAGATTCAGTAACCCGGGCTCGACTCGAGGAAGTTGTACTCGCCGTCGAGGACGCCGGACGCCTGCCCGGCCTCGGCCGCCGCCGGATCGCCGATGAACGACTGCGCCCGCTCGAAGCTTGCGACCTCGAAGAGGAAGAACACATTGTTGGGCTCTGCGGTGTCTCTCCAAACGTCCCTCAAGTGGAGACCCGCATTGCGATGCGCCTCGGCGTGCGAGTCGAAGACGAACTTCCACTTCGAGTAGTCAGCGACCCGGTTTCGACACAGCATCACGAGCATGGCGGGCCTCCTCTTGGCCCTCGCCCGCTGGCCGGCGCCGCGCCGGCGCCCTGCCGCCCGTCGGGGCAGCGGCTTGAGAAGCGCAGGATCGCCACCAGCATCGGGACCAGCAGCACCAGCGGCGCGAGCAACAGGAGGACTGGGACCCAGGGTGGCGCCACGGCGGGCAGGAGCGTCGAGACGAAGCCGAGACAGACCAGCGCACCGCCGTAGCCGAACAGCGCCTTGGCGCCGTACCAGTTGATCTCGTACCAGTTGTGGTCGGAAACAAACGCTCTCGGAATGCGCACGCCGTACCATCCGTTCATCGGCACCTTGCGCAAGTACAAGGGCACCGCAAGTGCGATCATGAGCAGTCCCAAGAGCGCGAGCGTGATGCTCACGCCAGCAGGGGCGCTTCCCATCTCTTGCTCACCTTCCTTTCGGGTGCTGCGACTCGAACGCTGCCCGCCTCATGGGCCTCGTCCACCGCTGCCGGCATTGCCGCCTCCGGGCACCCCGCGCTAACCATTTCGCGGGCTGCCGCCGGGTCCGGGCAGCGGGCAGGGCTACCCCTGCGAGACGAAGATCAGGGCGTGCTCGCGGTCCTCGAAGATCGGGAAGTGCGACTCGAGGCGGGTGAGCTTGAGCAGGGAGACGAGACGGTCCTGCGGGCGGAACAGCGCGAGGCGGCGCTTCGCCTGGCTGAACTTCAAGAGGTAGCCGACCAGCTCGCCAATGCCGGTGGAGTCGACATAGTCGATGTTCGAGACATCGATCAGGACGCCCGTCTGTGTGGTGTCGAGAATGTCCTGCAGCTCGCTTGCGAACTGCTGCGACGACTCGCCAACCTTCACGTTGCCGCGGACCTCCAACACGGTCAGGCCCGCTTCCTCCCAGCGTTGCAGCTCCATGCGAATGACTCCCTTCACTTTCGATGCTAACCGGAAACGGTGATTTCCGCGACGGCCGCCAGTGCGCCGGCCCGCCGCGCCCGGCAGGAATAGCGGCGCAGCGGCGGGTACGAGCCGACCTCTTCGACCCCGACCTCGAGGCGATCGCCTGCCGCCATCGGCTGGAACATCGCCACCTTGTTCATCCCGACCAGCCGCAGCTCGGCCTGTGGGCCCGGCCTGGCGATGAGGAGAATCGCCTGGGCGAGCGCCTCCGCGACCAGCGTGACCGGCCAGGGCTGGCCCCGCAGCAGCGTCCCGTTGGCGCTCGCCAACACGATCGCGACCCGGCTGCCATCCTCCTCCCGGCTCAGCCGCTCGATGAGGCGAAACGGGTAGCAATGAGGTATGGTTTCAGACGCTGACACCCTTTTCCTTGAGGAACTCGATCAGCGCGTCGACCGAGGCAAACGCCTTCGCCCCCACCTCCTCATCCTGGATGCGAACGCCGAAGGCCTTCTCGATGCCGATGACCAGCTCCAGGGCGTCGATCGAGTCGAGCCCGAGCCCGTCGCCGAAAAGCGGCGCCGCGTCGCCGATGTCCTCCGGCGCCATACCTTCGAGCTGCAGCTTCTCGATGATGAGTTGCTTGACCTTGAGGTGGAGTGGTGTCTGGCTCATTTCGGTGCGGGTCCCCTCCCTGCGCCCGAGAGTATACCTCCGGGCAGCGGATCGCCCGTGCAGAGGCCGGCTCTCGTCGCGAGTGTCAATCCTCGGGCCACGAGCGCTTGCACGCTGAAGACCTCCAGCAAGCAGGTTCTTCGCGACCCGGCTGTGGGCGGGGGACGGGGGGGTGGGTTTGCTGGGTGGGGGGGGCAACTGTCGGCTGTCAACTGTCGACTGTGGGCGGGGGACGGGTGGGCGGGCTTGCTGGGTGGGGGGTGGCGGAAACTGTCGGCTGTCAACTGTCGGCTATCGACGGCGGCCCCGCCACGAAGGTCCTAGCCCGGGTCCTTCCTACTCGTCCTCTGCCTTGATGTCGGCCCACGAGGCCTCGATCGGCTCGAGCGCGGCAAGAAAGGCACGGTCCTCGCGCCAGCCGGGGCGGGCCTTGACCACGAGATCGAGGTAGACGCGGGCGCCCAGCAGCGCCTCGATGCTGTGACGGGCCGCCGTCCCGATCTCCTTGATCTTGGCGCCGTGCCGCCCGATCACGATCGCCTTCTGGCTCTCGCCCTCGACCACGATCTGGGCCCAGATGCGAAGCAGCGGCCCGCGCGCCGTCTCCTCTTCCTCGAAGCCCTGGATGAGCACCGCCGAGGTGAACGGGAGCTCCTGCTCGACCCGCCCCAACAGCGCCTCGCGGATCAGCTCCGCGACCAGGAATCGCTCGCTCTGGGTGGTCGAGAGCGCCGGGTCGAGCAGCGGCTCGCCCTCCGGCAGCAGGCGGAAGACCTGGTCTCGCAGCCCCGCGAGCCCCTCGCCGGACAGCGCGGAAACCGGAACGACCGCCTCGTAGTGATGGCGGCTGGTGTAGAAGCCGGCCGATTCCTGCCAGCATGCCTGCGCGTGGGCCAGATCGAGCTTGGTGGGGATCAGGATCGCCGGCGTCTCGGTGCCCTCGAGGAGCTTGATGACGAACTCCTCCCCGCCGCCAGGCGCCTCGGCGCCGTCGAAGAGCTCGGCGATGAGGTCGACCTCGGCCAGGGTGTCGCGCAGAATATGCATCATCTGCACGTTCATGCGATGAAGCGGGCGATGGACACCGGGCAGGTCGAAGAACAACGCCTGACCGCGTGCCTCGGTGAGCACGCCGCTGATGCGATGGCGGGTGGTCTGGGGCTTGTTGGAGACGATCGCCACCTTCTCCCCGAGCAAAGCGTTCAGGAGCGTGCTCTTGCCGGCATTGGGACGGCCGAGCAGCGCGATCGTGCCGGTGTGGCTCACGCCTGCCTCGCGCCCCCGCGCACCCGGAGGCGCCGCAGCCGCCGGCGATCCACCTCCACCGCCTCCAGCTCCAGCCCCTGCCAGTTGATCTTCTCGCCCGGGCGCGGCAGCCGCCCGAGGCGGTCGAGCACCAGCCCGGCCACCGAGTCGAAGCCGGCCTCGGCCAGGGCGACGCCGAAGAGCTCTTCCAGCACCTCGACATGGGCGCCGCCGGTGATGAGGTAGACGCCCTCGTCCTCCTTCTCGACCTCCGGCGTCCCCTGCTGGTGCTCATCCTGGATCTCGCCGACGATCTCCTCGAGCACGTCCTCGAGGGTCACGATGCCCGAGGTGCCACCGTACTCGTCCACCACCACGGCCAGTTGCTGGCGTGCGCTCTGGAACTCCCGCAAGAGCTCCCGCAGCGGCTTGGTCTCCGGGACAATGAGAATGTTTCTCAACAACTCGCCGGCCGCCGGCGCCTCACCCGCCGCCACCGCCTTGAGCACGTCCTTGACGTGGAGGAGCCCCTCGATTCGGTCGACGGTGTCGCGATAGACCGGGATGCGGGTGAACATCGACTCGGCGAACTGCTGCTGGACGGTGGCGAAATCGGCGCTCACCGGCAGCGCGACGACGTCGATGCGCGGGGTCATGATCTCGCGCGCCACGGTCTCGGAGAGCTCGACGATCGAGGTGATCAGCTCCGCATCCTCGCGCTCGAGTATGCCGGCCTCCTCGCCCGCGCCAATGAAGGCCTGCACCTCGTGCTCGTCGATCTCGCTGTCCTGTTGGGGCTTGGCCTCCTCGCCCGCGGCCTCGGGCTGGGCAAGCAGCAGCAGCACCTTCACCCAGGGCCGCAGCGACACCACCGTGAGGCGGGCCAGCGGCTCCACTCGCGGCTCGCGGGCGAGGGCGAGGGCGGCGACCGCCGCGAGCGCCCAGGCTGCGCGCAGCAGCGAAAGTGAACCGGCGCCGCCCGCGCCCGCCAGTCTCCCGGCCCGCAGCACGGCGGCGTAGAAGAGCAGGAGCAGGCAGCCCTGGCCGGCGCCCAGGAACAGGATCAGGCTGCCGTGGGCCTCGCCCCGCCGGGGAAAGCCGGGGAGCAGCTCGGCGCGCTGGGCGAGCAGCCCGCCGAGCGAAATGCCGCCCAGCCGCACCACCGCCACCAAGCCGGCGGCGCTGGCCGCCAGCACCAGCCAGAGCCCTCCCGCCACGAGAATCGCGGTCACCGGGTTGCCCCACCAACTGGCCAATGCCTCACTCACCAAGAAGCTCCAGGCGCAGTCTAGCCTCCTCGCGGCTCATCTCGCCGTTGTCGGCCTCGTGGTCGAGGCCGCAAACATGCAGGACCCCGTGCAGCAGGAGAAGCTCCAGCTCCCGCAGCACCGCGTGGCCGGCCGCCGCTGCCTGCGCCACCGCGGTGTCGAGCGAGATTGCGATGTCGCCAAGGTAGGGCGGGCCGTCAGGCTGGGCAAAGCCAGCCGGGAACGAGAGCACGTCGGTGGCCTTGTTCTTGCGGCGAAAGCGCCGGTTGAGGCTGCGGATCGTGGCATCGCCGCAGATCAGCACGCCGAGCTCGCCGCTGTCGACGCCGAGCCGGCGCAGCGCATCGCTCGCCACTCGCCGCAGCGCCTCGGCATTGCGCCCGCCCGGCCGCCGCTCCCAGCGAAACGAGACAAGAATACCGGGGGAGCTCCGCCTCAAACCGTCGAGAGGCTGCCCCTTGCCGGTCGCTGGGGGCTTTTGGCCGCTTCTTGCGTGGGGTTGGCGGCGCCTCCGTCGACAGTTGACAGTTGACAGTTTCCACCACCCCCCACCCAGAACACCCACCCGCCCGTCCCCAACCCGGGCGTGGGGCAAGAGACTCGCTCCATTCGTGGAGACCGTCAGCGAGAGTGCGGTCC
>JAZDGE010000007.1:0-3145 GCA_043807175.1 Acidobacteriota bacterium | reverse complement strand
GCGGTTGACGAGGCGGGCGCGCAAGACCTCACCGTCCGTGAAATTGCTGCGGAGCGCGGCGATGAGCTCAGGCAGCCCCAGCAGGCGATCCTCGAAGACGAGCTGGCGAAGGGCCGCCAGGGAGTCGGTGATGGTGCCGATGCCAACCGCCTGGATGAAAGTGTTGTTGTAGCGAGCGCCGCCGGCGTTATAGTCCCTGCCTTTCGCGATGCAGTCGTCGGTGAGCACGGAGAGGAACGGCGCCGGCATCTCGGTCGCATAGAGCCGCTCGATCAACTGGTTGCCGCGGATCTTGACGTCGATGAAGTGGCGCAGTTGGGCCTCGTAGGCCCGGACGAGGTCCTCGAAGGTGGCGAAGCGTGCGGGATCGCCGGTGGCCGGGCCGAGGCGCTCCCCGGTGCGCGGGTCGACGCCATCGTGAAGCGCCAGCTCGAGGATCTTCACCAGGTTGAAGTAGCCGGTGAGAATGAACGCCTCCTTGCCGAAGGCGCCCACCTCGACGCACCCCGAGCAGCCGCCGGCGCGCGCATCCTCGAGCGTTTTGCCCTGGCGCAGTTGCTCGGCGACAACGGCGTCGGCGTTGAACAGGGAAGGGAAGCCATAGCCACTGCGGATCACGCGCACCGCGTGCTTGAGCAGCGCGCCGGGCGTCCGCCGCGAGACCTGCACGTTGGAGGACGGCTGCAGCAGGTGCATCTCGTCGATGATGTCGAGGAGCAGGTGCGAGACCTCGTTCGAGCCATCGGCGCCATCGGCGAGCAACCCACCGAGGTTGATGTTGGCAAAGTCGGTGTAGGTGCCGCTCTCCGCCGCGGTGACGCCGACCTTGGGCGGCGCCGGATGGTTGTTGAACTTGACGAAGAAGCACTCGACGAGCTCGCGCGCCGCCGCCTCCGTGAGGGTGCCGTCGGCGAGCCCCCGCTGGTAGAACGGCCACAGGTGCTGGTCGAGGTGGCCGGGGCAGAAGGAGTCCCAGCCATTGAGCTCGGTGATCACGCCGAGGTGGCAGAACCAGTAGTGCTGCAACGCCTCGTGAACATTGCGAGGGGCGTGCGCCGGTACCCGGCGGCACACCTTGGCGATGCGCTCGAGCTCGGCGCGGCGTTGCCCGTCCGCGGTCTCGCCCGCCATCCGCTCGGCCAGCACGGAATGCCGCTGGGCGAAGACGACTAGCGCGTCGCAGGCGATCAACATCGCGGTGAGCTGCTCGTGGCGGTCGAGCGCCGCCGGGTCGCGCTCGAAGTCAAGGGCGTCGAGCGCGCGGGCGATCTCGGCCTTGAAGTCGAGCATCCCCTTGCCGTAGATCTTGTCATCGAGCACGGTGTGGCCGGGGGCGCGCTGCTCCATGAACTCGGTGAAGATGCCGGCGCGATATGCCGCGTGCCACTCCTCGGGGAGCAGGGCGAACATGCGGTCGCGCAGCGAGCGGCCACGCCAGTAGGGGATCACGGTGTTTTCGTAGGCGGCGAGACACTCCGCGGGTACGCGGTACCAGGTCTTCGGACGCGAGTCGAGGATGCGCAAGTCGTCGAGGGAGTGGCAGGTCAGCTCAGGATAGGTCGGCACTGCCTTGGGGCGCGGCCCGCGTTCCCCGACGATCAGCTCACCGTCGCCGATCCAGATCGACTTGCGCTCGCAAAGGTGCAGGAACGCTCGCGCTCGCATCACCGGCACCGAGGTGCGGCCGAGGTTCTCGCGGTAGAACGCCGTCAGCAGCTCGGCGCGCTCGCTTGAGATGGTGGGGATCGCCTCCAGGCTCTCCTGGCGCAGTCGGGCGGTGCGGGCGTTCATCGTCATCCTCCGATCGTGGTCTCGATCCCGGTGGCCGCGAAGGTCGCGGCGAGTGCGCGCATCAGCTCATTCGGTGGCGGATCAAGACCAGGCAGCGTGTCCGTGCGGCCGAGTCGTTCGAGCTTGCCGGCGCCGGTGCGGTGGAACGGCAGCAGGCTCACCCGCCGCAACGAACGAATCGTAGCAGCGAGGCCGGCCATGGCGCCGAGGCTCTCGGCCTCGTCATTCACGCCCGGGATCACCGGGATGCGCAGCCAGATCGGCACGCCGATCGCCCCTACCGCGGCGAGGTTGGCGAGGATCGGATCGAGCGGCACGCCGGTCAAGGCAGCGTGGCGAACGGGATCGAGTGTCTTGAGGTCCCAGAGCAGCAGGTCGGCGCTCCTTGCCACCTCAAGCGCCACCTCGCGCGGGGCGAGGCCGCAGGTATCGACAGCGGTGTGCAACCCGGCGCGCTGGCACGCCTGCAGGCAGGAGATGAGGAAGGCCGGCTGGGCGAGCGGCTCGCCGCCGGAAAACGTCACGCCGCCGCCCGACTCTTCGTAAACGAGACGATCTCTCAAAATCTCGGCGAGCAACTCGCCGGTGGTCCACATGCGTCCTGCAATCTGTCGTGCCGCCGCCGGGCAGGCCTCGGCACACGCGCCACAGCCGGCACACTGGCCGGAACCAAGCGCGGCGCCGGCCGGGAGCGGTCCACCCGGGCGCGGGCAGGCCGCGACGCAAGCGCCGCACGATAGGCAGCGGGCCGGGTTGACGAGCACTTCCGGCGCGAAGGCCATTCCCTCGGGGTTGTGGCACCAGGGGCAGCGCAGCGGGCAGCCCTTGAGGAAGACGGTGGTGCGGATCCCCGGCCCGTCGTGGAACGAGGCACGCTGCACGTTGAAGATCGTGCCGGTCAACCCGGCAGGCCGCCGCTGGGAAGGCGCGATCACGCCAGTTGCGCCACCTCGCGGAGGAAGTTGCCGCGGCGGTACTCGCGGGTGATCGCCTCGGCGAGGCGCTCCACCTCCCAGTACTCATCCCAGCGCACCCGCAGCACCGGAATCAGGCGGCTGATCTCCTGGAGGAACTCCTCGTAGCCCTGGTAGAGGCAGGTGAGGTACTCGAGACTGACGCCGGTCTCGCAGCCGCGGCTTCGCTGCCTGATCCGCTCCATCGACTTCTCGGGCGTGACATCGAGGTAGATGATGAAGTTCGGCCGGCACATGAAGTTCGAGAGGTTGCGAAAGAGGTTGACGTAGGTCTCGTAGTCGCGCGGATCCATCAAGTCCATGTCGCGCAGTGTCTTGGCAAAGATCGCGTCCTCGTAGATGGTGCGGTCCTGGACACCGCCGCGGCCCCGCCAGATGAT
>JAZDGE010000006.1:0-2685 GCA_043807175.1 Acidobacteriota bacterium | reverse complement strand
CGAGCGGGTGGCGATCGTGGGCGGCGTCGTGAGTGGCAAGTCGACGCTGCTCTCGCTGGTGCCGCGCCTGCTCGATCCCCCTCCCGGGGCCAGCCTGCTCGATGGCGTGGACGTGCTCGACTGGCCGGTGGCCGAGCTTCGCCGGCAGGCCGCACTCGTCCCCCAGGGCGCGTTCCTCTTTTCCGCCACCCTGCGCGAGAACATCGCCCTGGCCGTCCCCGGCGCGAGCGACTACGAGGTGGTGCAGGCGGCGCTCGCCGCCGGCCTCGAGGCCGACGTCAAGTCGTTTCCTAGCGGCCTCGAGACGATGATCGGAGAGCGCGGCGTGACGCTCTCGGGCGGCCAGCGCCAGCGGGTGGCGATCGCCCGCACCCTGCTCACCCGCCCGCGCCTGCTCCTTCTCGACGACTGCCTGTCAGCGGTCGACGCCCAGACCGAGCGCTTGATCCTCTCGGCGCTCCCCCAGACCACCCTGCTCTTCGCCACCCACCGCATGGCCGCCGCCGAGCTCTGTGACCTCGTCCTGGTGCTTGAGCGCGGCCGGGTCGTCGAGGCCGGGACACCGCGCGCGCTCGCCGAAGAGGGTGGAATCTACAGTCGCCTGCTCGCGCTCCAGCAGTTGGCGCAGCAGGACCCGCCGCCGCCCCCAGCCGGCATGGCAGCCCGTCCGGCGCACCAATGAGGAGCCACATGGCTCCGGAGACTTTAGGATCACTCTACGGTTGCTTGCTGCCACCGCGCGCCGCAGCCAGAGCCGCGTCGAGGGCAGGAACTAGGTCGCTCTGGGAGAGCGCCAGAGAGAGAAGCTCCAACGTTGAGCGAACGTAGGCGAGGTCCAGCTCGCCGCCGCGGATGCGCAGCACGCCGCCGACATCCTCAATGTCCTTCGGCCGTCCCGCGAGCACCTTGGTGACAATCAGATCCTCGGGACTGATGAACGGGATCTGGACGCCGGCCAGGTCGACGAACACGGCCCGCCGGTGAAACTCGTCCTCGATTCCTGGCCCCGAAAGCACTACATCCACAGGCAGGCCGGTAGGCACATGAACGAAGGGCAGAACCCGCGTCCTGCCGACGAACTCGTCGGCGTCGCCGACCCGCAGACGAAACCCGGCAGCGGTCATCGCCTCGGCAAGCTCAGACACTCGGTCGAGGGCGACCCTGACCGTCAGGTCGACGTCGGCGCTCATCCGCGGTACGCCCCAAACCGTGGCCGCCTGGGCACCAAACACGTACCACGGGGTCTTTGCTTGGGCGAGGACTCGAGCCGCCGCGTGGAGGACATCAACGAGCGGCGCTTGTCCGGACACGTCGAAACATCTCCAACAGTCGCTGGTGAGCGGCCAAATCCTCGTCCCGATCGTGCTCGCTCGGCCAGGCCGGATGCAGTGAGATCGCATGCAACCTGAGCTGGTCGGCGAGCACAAGGGCGGCGAGAGGCCCGGCAATTCGATGCCAGTCGCACCAGTGGGCCGTGCGAAGCGCCTCGACGGCGAACCGGTCTCGCTGGGCGAAGGCAAGCAGATCCGCGCGTTGCATGGCACCAGTATAGCCAAGTACTTGTGCCTTCGGAGACGGTTTCGAGAGGTGTTGAGCTCGCTTGCCCCCCGCGTCCATGAGTATGATGCCGGCGTGAAGCTGCGCCCGGTTCTCGTCAGGCCGCGCTACGCGGGCAACCTCGGGGGGGTGATTCGCGTCGCCGCCAACTTCGGCATCGACCGGCTGGTCGTTGTCCGGCCTGAGTGCGATCTCGACTCTCCGGAGCTGCTCCAGATGGCGATGGGCGGTGAGCGGCGGGTCCAGATCCAGGTCGTCGACTCGCTCGACGAGGCCATCCGTGGCGCCGATGTCGTGGTGGCCACGACCTCGGGCCGGCAGCGCGACCCGCGGCAGATCCACACCCCGGAGGCTGTGCGTGAAAAGCTGAAGGTCGCCGGCGCCGAGACCGTCGCGATCGTCTTCGGCAGCGAGCGCAGCGGGCTCAACCATGCCGAGCTGGGCCAGTCCCACCTCATGCTCACGATTCCGGCGAATCCCGCATTCCCCACCTTGAACCTCGTGCAGGCGGTGGCGATTGTGCTCTCCCGTTTGCTCGAAGGCGCATACGAGCCGGTGCTGCCGGCCGATCCGCAAGATGGCCCCGCTCCAGCCGAGGAGCTCGACGCCGCTCTCGCCCACCTGCAGCGGGCGCTTTTCAGCTCCAGCTTTCTCGACCCCGTGAATCCTGCGCGCGTGATGGACCAACTGCGCCGCTTCATCGGCAGGACGATCCCGACCCGCCGCGAGCTGGCCCTGCTGCACGGCCTGGCGGCCCACTTCGAGTACCTACACGGCCGGGGCAAACCCGGCGCCTGACCCCACTCCAGACCTTGTACCGCCACCGCACATGCGCCACAAAGAGGACCTAGCTCGCTTCGCTCGCAATGGGGTTGGGGTCTAGGGGTCGGGGGTAAGGGCAAGGCGGCGCCGCTCTTGCTGCGTCGCGCCCGCCCGAGCGCCGCCTGCGGCTCTGCAAATTCGCCGTCGCGCCGCACGCAGAACACCGTCACGATGCTCGACCCCCGGGGATAGCGCTGCGGTATTGAGCTGTTTCTCCCCAACCCCCAGCCCCTAACCCCCATCCCCGCCTTCATTTGTGCAATTTCCGAGACTTCCGGCTATCATGACCGGCCGCCGGCGGCCCGC
>JAZDGE010000005.1:0-3397 GCA_043807175.1 Acidobacteriota bacterium | reverse complement strand
GTCCTCGACCTTGCGCGAGACCCCGCGCGCGTCGTCAAAGGGCATCAGGACGAGGTACCTGCCCGCGATGGAGAGGTTTGTCGTCACCGCGGCGCCCTTGTCGCCGCTGGCGTCCTTGATCACCTGGACGAGGATCGAGCGGCCGCGTTCGAGCACCTTGTCGATCGCCGGAAAGCGTCCCTTCTCGGGCTGCCGGTGGTAGGCCGCGGCGACGACATCGTCGGCCTTGAGGAAGGCGTGCTTCTCGGCCCCGTAGTCGACGAAGGCGGCATTGAGACTTGGTTGCAAATTGACGACGGTGGCCCGATAGATGTTGCCGCGGCGCAGCCCTGCCTCCGCCACCTCGACCTGAAACGCCTCGAGCGCGCGGTCGGCAACGATGGCGACGCGGACCTCTTCGGCGCGTTGCGCGTTGATCAGCATGCGACGTATCACGTTGACTCCTGTTGGACCGGCGATGATACGCGCCCTCTCTCCGAAGGAGGCTTCTCACTCTCCGGGCACGGCGCCGGTGGCCCGTTCACCCGACAAGGTTACCATCCCGCCCATTGGCGCTGACCTATCGCCGGCAAGAACTGTGGGGCACGCGCTCCGCGCGTGCATTTCCGAGCGCGCTCCCGAAAAGGCAGGCGCGGAGCGCCTGCCCCACAAGTCCTGGCGCATCTCTCTGTAAGTAAACACCATACGACAGTGCAAATTTGCTCCCCGGGATCGGCAAGGCGGTCGCCAATGATCTCGCTGCCTGGGCGAGGTAAGCTAGCCCAGTGATGGCGACCCGTAGCCCCTGGCGTGGCGCACCGGCCTGGCAGTCCCCGGCGAGAGGGCCTGTCGGACGACCGCCACCCGATCTCGTCGTGCTGCTGGCAACGCTCTTCGTCACCTACGCGTGCCAGTTCTTCGACGCCACCGCGGTGATTCCGGCGCTGCTCCGGCTTTCGCCCCTGGTGTGGGAGCGCGGCTACCTCTGGCAACTGCTCACGTACCCCGCGAGCGGCTTCGGTCCGCCGAGCTTCTGGATCCTGCTCGAGCTTTTCATCGTCTACTGGTTCGGCCGCGACGTGCTCGGCCGGCTCGGCCGGCGGCGCTTCTGGCGGCTGCTGGTGCTGGCCACGGCGGGCGCGGGCATCGCGGCGGTGGCGGTCGAGTTGGCATGCGAGCGGATGGCGCCCGGCCTGACCAGCCCGCTTCCCTTCCAGCTTGTCCAGGGGCAGCGCGCGCTGATGGTCGTTCTTCTTGCGGCCTTCGGCACGCTCTACGGCGACACCACGGTGTTGCTGTTCTTCGTCGTGCCGATCAAGGCACGTTGGTTTATCTGGCTCGGAATCCTGCTTGGCTTCGTGGCCTTTCTCGACAGCAAGGACCTTGCCGGCTTTGCCGGGATCTCCGCCGCCACCTTCTACACGCTCGCCCTGCTCGCGCGAGGCGGGTCGGGCAAGACGCTTGGCCGCTGGTGGCGAGGCCGCAAGCAGGCCCGCCTGCTTCGCCAGCTCGACCGGGCACGATTACGCAGCAGGCTGCGCATCCTCGAGCCCCCCGAAAACGGCGAGCGCGGGCCGACGATTCATTAGCCCGGCTGCCGTGACGGCCCCGGCGCCACGTACGTCGCTCCCGGGCTCGCGTCGCGTGTCACGGTCCCACGATGTGATCCCGCTCGAGCCTTGCCTGAGCGGCCGTTGTGAGGGTGTCTGGCCTGGCACCGCCTGCGCAGCGCGGGAGTAGAATCACGCGGCGCCGGCACGCCGCCAGGCGACGAATGCGCCGGCGCACGGGGGACTCTTGAGCAAGCTCAGCAGTGGTCGAAACGCAAGCGTACGCATCCTGCCCCTCCTGATCGCGGTGCTCGCCCTGATCGGCGCGTGGGCGCTGTGGGGAGCGCTCCGCCTCGGAGATGCTCCGGCCATCACGATCGAGACCGAGCGTGAGGCCATCGGCGCCGCCACCAAGGTCGTGGCGCGTTTTGGCGAGCCCCGCAACGGGCTTGGCAAGGTGCGGCTCGAGCTGGTTCAGGGCGACCACGCGGTGGTCCTGGCCGAGCGCACGATTCCCCGCCGCAGCCCGTTCCTCCCGGGCCGCGGCCCGGTTACGGCCGAAGCAATGCTGGAGGCCGTCGCCGGCAAGTCGGCTCAGGAATGGCTGGCCGAGGGCGAGGCGGTGGTGCGCGCCACCGCCGACCGTTTCGCCGGGCCGCTGCGCAGCGCCGCGCCGATGGTGGTGGAGAAGCGCTTGAGCGTGCTGCTGCGCCCGCCCCGCCTCGAGCTGCTCTCGAGTCAGCACTATGTTCGCCAGGGCGGCGCCGGCGTGGTCGTGTTCCGGGTCTCTGAGAGCGCCAGCCGCTCGGGCGTACGCGCCGGCGGCTGGGAGTCGATCTCCTACGCCCGGCCAGGCGCGCCCGCCGGTGAGCGCTTTGCGCTCTATGCGCTGCCCTTTGAGCTCGGCACTCCCGACGCGATCAGGCTGTTTGCCGAGGATGCGGCAGGCAACCATGCCGAGCTCCCTTTCGTCACCCTCTTCAAGAAGGCGCCGCCACGCTCCGAAATGATCGAGATCACGGATGCCTTCCTGGCCCGGGTCGTCCCGGCGATCGCCAGCCAGACACCGGGCTTCTCGGCCAGTGGCGGCCTCCTCGAGGAGTACCTCAAGATCAACGGCGAGCTTCGCCGCGCCAATCTCGCGTTCATCCGCGAGCTGGCCGGCCCGAGCGAGGAGAAGCTCCTCTGGAGCGGACCCTTCCTCCAGATGCCAAACACGCAACTGCGGGCCAACTTCGCCGAGAGCCGAACCTACCGCTACCAGGGAAAGGCGATCGACCGTCAGACCCACCTCGGGCTTGATCTCGCGTCGCTCGCCCAGGCCCCGGTCCCTGCGCCCAACGCGGGCAGGGTGGCGTTCGCTGGCTGGCTGGGCATCTACGGCAACGCGGTGCTGATCGACCATGGCTACGGTCTCGCGAGCCTCTGCGGCCACCTCTCGAGCGTGGCCGTGAAGGCCGCCGACGCCGTCACCAAGGGCCAGACGATCGGCGCCAGCGGCGCCACCGGCCTTGCCGGCGGCGACCACCTGCACCTCGAGATCTTCGTGCAGGGACGCTCGGTTAATCCGATCGAGTGGCTTGACGCTCACTGGATCGCCGACAACCTCGGCACCAAGCTGGCGCTGCCGGCAAGCTGATAGAGAACAGGCGACAGGCAACAGGCGACAGTTTCCCCCACACCCCACCCAGAAGACCCGCCCGCCCGGCCCCCGCCCATACGCCCGAGTGGAAGAACTGACTCATTCGTTCGCGCCCTGCCGGAAAGCTGATTGAGAACAGGCGACAGGCGACAGTTTCCCCACACCCAGAAAACCCGCCCGCCCGTGCCCCACCCGAACGCCCGGTGGATAGCTTGCTCTTTTCGTC
>JAZDGE010000004.1:0-3521 GCA_043807175.1 Acidobacteriota bacterium | reverse complement strand
GGCGACGGTGATGACCCCGGGCCGGGCCGGGCGGGACGGCGCCAGCCACCGGGTCCACGCGCTCGCGCCCTGGGTGCTGCTCACCGCGCCGTGGGTCAAGGGTGATAGCCCGGCGAGGTTTCTCGCCGATCTTGAGAAACGGGGAGAGGGCCTGACGCGGCCCGGGCTCGCAGAAGCTCTCGCCGGCGAGGCGCATCGCGCGGCGATCGAGCTCTGCGGCGAGCTCGATCTGGCGCCGCTCGACGGCGTTCCCGTTTTGCTCGCCGGCGACAGCATTCCCCGCGGCATGCGCTGCCTGCCGCGCGGCCGGCAACCACTCCTGGCGCCACTGCTCGCCGAGGGTGAGCGGCTTGGAGTTCACCTGGCCGAAAAGACGCTCGCTGTGGACCTGTTGGCCTGTGACTCACGGGTAGTCGGGGTGTTCGCCATCGAGCGGGCGAGCGGAGTTCTTCGCCATGTGCCGGCAGAGGCGGTCGTCCTGGCCTGCGGGGGCGTCGGGGCGGTGTTTCCGACCACCACCTCGCCGCGCTGGTGCCGGGGCTCCGGCCTCGCCCTGGCCGCCTGGGCCGGCGCGTTGCTGCACCATCCCCATCTCACCCAGGCCCTGCCGGTCACCTCGACCCCGCCGCTGTACTTCCCGACTTCGGCCGCGCTGCTGGCGGGGTACATCCGCGTGGCGGGAGCGCCCCTGGCGCCTCTCGCCGACCTCGAGGCGGCGACCGCCGCGGTCGCCCGCGCGCTGCAAGAGGGCAAGGCGGTAACCCTCGACCCGACTCCCGGCTTTGAGCCAATGCTGCCGGCGCGGGTGCGCGAGAGCCCGGCCTTTCGCCGGAATGGCCAGGTGCCTCTGGCGGTCGCCGTGCACCATGGGATCGGTGGCGTGGCCATCGACGCCTGGGGCCGCACCTCGCTGGCGGGCCTGTACGCCTGTGGCGAGGCCGCCGGCGGGGTGCAGGGGGCTCGCCGCACCATGGGGACGGGCCTGCTCGAGGCGAGAATCTTTGCCCGCCGGGTCGCGCATGCCGTCGGGCGCGACGCCCGGCGGCTCGGCGCCGCGCCGCCGCCTTCGGCCTGCCCTGGGCCGCCGATGCCGCAGGCGCCCGAGGAGCTCGAGCGGCGTCTGGACGAGTTGTTGGCGCCGCTTGCGGTGGTGCGCCCGGAAGCAGAGGTGGCCGCCACGCTGTTGGAGCTGGAGGCTTGGCCCATGTTTTCGGTCGGGGCGGCGGTCGAGGAAATCTCGTGCCGCGCTGCACTGAGGCTTGCCGCCGCGCTCGCTATACTCCGATCGTGCGCTGCCGGGAGCGCTCGCGGGCGGGCGAGCGAGAGGAGGGAAGATGGCAACTGAGCTGGTGAGCATCACGGTGACGCCCGCGGAGTGGAAGCTCATCACCGCGCTGCGGAATCTTCCTCCGAGCCCGTTGCACGATCTGCTCACGGGAGTGCTCGCGAAGCTCGTCGAGTTCGTGCGCGAGCCGCACTGCCCCGAGATGCAGGCCGACGGCGTCCCCTGTGCGACGCCGGAGGCCGACTGCGAGGAGTGCATGAGGCTCAAGGAAGTGCTCGACAAGCTCGCGCTCGCGATTCCCGGTGGCTGATCGGCCGCCTGAAGGAGTAGTGGGCCGGCGCCCGGACATTGGATGGCGTTGCTGAACGCCCTGCTTGTCGCGGTTCCTCATGCCGCCGCGGCGGTCTTCATTCTTCTTGGCTGCTGCTTGATCGGCCTTGCGCTGATCCCCGCGCGGTGGCGGCCGGGAAGCGCCCTGTTGGCCGCGCTGGCGTCGACAAGCGTCGGCAGCCTGGCCGCGGGCTGGCTGTGCTGGCTTGCGGGAGCGGGGCTCGGCGCAAGATTCGTGACGCCCGTGTTCCTGGCGCTGCTGCTCGTCGCGGCGCCGCGCGTGGGAGCGTTGGCGGGGCTGCTGCGCCGGGCGGGGAGACGTCTCTGGCTGCTGGCCCGGGCGAATCCGCCGGCGAGCCTCCTGCTTGGCGCGCTCCTTCTCGCTGCCACGGTCCAGCTCCTGCTCCCGGTCGTGGACTCCGATGGGCTTCGCTACCACCTCGCTCTGCCCAAGCTCTACCTCCTCACCGGTCGAGTCTCAGCCTTCGACCATGACCTCAACTCGTGGCTGCCCCAGGGCGCGGAGATGCTCTATCTCGTAGGTTTGCGCCTGGCCGGGGGAGAGACTGCCAAGTTCCTGCACTTCGCCTACTTCCTGCTGGTTCTCGGATCATTTGGCGCGCTTCTGCACCGCGGCCGCCGCTCCCGACCGGCACCCGCGCTGGCAGCGCTGCTGTTCGCCGCCACCCCGGTCGCGCTGGCGCCTGCGCCCGCCGCCTTCACCGACCACGTTGCCCTGTTTCACCTGGCGGTCGCGATGGTGTTGCTGACCCGCCGCGCCCCCGGGCTGCTCCTCGGCGCGGCGCTGGCGGGCGCTCTGATAACCAAGCTCACCACTGCGCCCGTTGCGGTTCTCGCCTGGCTGGCCGCGCCGTTCGCTCTCGCACCTGCGAGGCGCTTGCGGACGCTTGGCCTCGTGGCGCTTCCGGTCGCGATCGCCCTTTTACCCATCGCCGCACGCAACGTGGCGTATTCGGGCGACCCCCTGTTCCCACTCGGCCACGGACTACTCGGGCTGCCGATTCCGGGCGTCTCGGCGGAGGGGGTCCGTTTCACCAGCCACTACCACGCCCAGGTGGCGGCGCCACTCGGGATCTCGTGGGGCGGTGGCCAGGCTTCGGCCGATGAGGTGGCTGGCTGGCACCACCTCGCCGGGCTGTTCGCCGTCCTGGTCGCGATCTGGGTACGTCCGGCCCGTATCCTCCTCCTGCCTCTGCTGGCCTACTTGCCGGTCGGCCTGCTGTTTCGACCGCCGACCCGCTATTTGCTGCCACTCCTGTGGGCGCTCGCAGCCCTGGAGGCGGTGACGCTGGTTGCCCTGCTGCGCCGGCGTTGGGCCTATTGCGGCGCGCTGGCGGCGATCCCGGCGGCTTTGCTCGCCGGCCGGTTCGTGGTCACGGCATTCTCGCCGGGAGAGCTCCTGGGCGGCGCGCTGGGCCGAGAAGCCTATCTTTCGCGGGTGGTTCCGGGCTACGCCGCCGCCGCCTTCGTCAATCGGCAGTCCGAGGGGGGCCGGGTCATGGCGCTCGACTTCCCGGCGCCCTACTACTTCTCCCGGCCGTGGATCGCCGAGGGCATGATCAACGACCCGCCGCTGCTCGCGATGGTGAGGGGGGCCCGGAGCGGCGCCGAGGTCGCCGATCGCCTGCGCGCCGAGGGCGTGTGCTTCCTGGTGGTTACGCCGGGCTTTGGCGGTGGCACCAGCCGTGCGCTGCTGCCGATTGCCGGCAACGCGCGCGAGGCGCGTGTGATCGCCGAGCTGCGCGCCCTGCTACGCCTGCGGGCCACGATCGAGGGCGCCGACGTCTTCGAGCTTCCCCCGGCGCGTGGTCTCGCGGTATCCTGCGCCCATGTCCAAGCTCGTCAAGTTCCTCCCGATGCTGGTCGGCCTGCTCCTCGGATACCT
>JAZDGE010000003.1:0-14147 GCA_043807175.1 Acidobacteriota bacterium | reverse complement strand
CGACCTGCAGGTGCGGAAATCGTGTCCTGATCTCGGCGACGATCACCGGGATGCGCGGGGCGGGAAGGTTGGAGATCACCGCGGCATGGGCGCGGCGAAGGGCGCCGGGCCCCTCGCGGCGCGGCCGGCGGCGAGAGAACGGGTCGGCGCCATCGAGCACGACGATGTCGAGCTCGCGCTCCAACCGCCAGTGCTGGAAGCCATCGTCCAGGATGAAGTGGGTCACGCTCCTCTGCGCGAGCATGAGCTCGCTGCCGCGCCACCGGTCGGCGCCGACGGCGAGCGGGACGTCGGGCAGCAGACGAGCGAGCAGGGCAGGCTCATCGCCGACCTCCTCCCAGCTCGGGGCGCCGCCTTGCGTGAACACGGTTTCCTGAGCTCGCCGCCCGTAGCCGCGGGTGAGAATCGCCGGCCGCATGCCGAGCCGCAGCAGCTCACCCGCGAGCGCCGCGACCAGCGGCGTCTTGCCCGCGCCTCCCAGCGCGAGGTTGCCAACCGAGATCACCGTCGCGCCGGCTCGCCTTGACCGGCGCAAACCCGCCCGGTAGAGGCCAAAAGCGGCGGCATTGATCGCCTCGAGCAGGCGACTGGCCGACAGGAGCGCCGCCGGCCACTCGCTCATGAAAGAAAAGCCTCCAGGGCATCGACGTTGCGCGCGGTGGCGCCCGAGTGGCGCAGCAGGAGCTGCCGGCCCGCCTCGCCGGCGCGGCGGGCGGTGGCAGGGTTGGCGCTCCAGGCTGTGAGGGCGTCGGCCAGCTCCCGTTCGTCACGCACGATTCGGGCTGCTCCCTCGGCGAGGAAATGCTGGTAGACGCTGGCGAAGTTGCGGATGTGGGGGCCGCTGAGGACGGGCACGCCAAAGCGCGCGGGCTCGATCGGGTTGTGGCCGCCGCTTTTCACCAGCGAGCCGCCGACGAAGGCCACGGTGGCAAGCTCGTAGAGGGCTGCGAGCTCGCCCACGGTGTCGAGGAGGACGACCCGGCAGGCGGCAGATGCGGCTTCGAGACAGGTACGCCGGGCCGCTTGCAGCCCCCGGACCTGGGCCAGGCGGAGCACGTCGCCACCCCGATCCGGATGGCGCGGGGCAATGAGCAGGAAGGGCTGCAAGTCCGCCGGGAGGCGTGACACGGCGCCGAGCACGGCCTGCTCCTCGCCGGCCATCGTCGAGCCTGCGACCAGAATGGGCCGGCCGGCCGCCAGCGCCCGCAGCCGTTCGATCAGCTCGGGCGGCGCCGGCCGGGCCGGTGCGGCGTCGAACTTGATGTTTCCGGTGACGCGAATTTTCTCTCGCGGTATGCCGAGCGCAGCGAGGCGAGTGGCCTCTTCGTCTCCCTGCGCGAGCACCAGCGTGACCGGTCGGAGCAGGGGCTGAAGGAAGAACCTGCCCGCCCGGTAGCCTCGATACGAGCTGTCGGAAATCCGCGCGTTGACGAGCACCACCGGGATGCCGCGCGCGCCGCAGCTCGCGAGCAGCTCGGGCCAGAGCTCGGTCTCGACCAGGACCACGAGGCGCGGACGGGCGGCGTCGAGGCAACGGCGCACCGGTCCGGGCAGGTCCACCGGAAAGGGCACGACGACGTCCGCAGCGCGATGCCCCACCGCGGTGGCGATGCCGGTGGCGGTGGTCGAGGAGAGGATGAGTGGCAGCTCCGGATGCCGGCGCCGCAGCTCGAGCAGCAGCGGCCGCGCTACCGCCACCTCACCCACCGAGACGGCCTGGATCCACAGGCCGTCTCGGGGCAGGGGCGGAAGTCCCCAGCCCAGCCGCTGGCTCAAGGGCGGGCGCTCGAGGCGGCGCCTGCGGTCTTCGAGCAGGAGCCAGGGCGCCGTCACCGTCAAGGCGACACGCAGCAGCGTACGGTAGACCCAGAGGGCAGGAGGCGCCATCCGGCGAAGTGTAGTTGAAGCGGGGGCGCTACCCCTGCGCGGCGGCGCGCCGGCGCCTGAGCGACACCAGCGCCGCCGCCGCCAGCACTGCCGCCATGAGCGCGGCTCCGCCGGCGCCCAGAGCCGGGACCACGTTCTCCGCCTGCAGCTCCAGGGTCGACATGTCAGCCTCGGCCGGGTCCTCGTCGTGGTTGGGGTCGGGATCGACGCCGTCCGTCGAGTCGTCGCTCCACCTGGCGCCGCCCGGGTCCTCGCCGGAGACCGTCACCTGGTTGGTGTAGCTTCCGGCTTCGGACAGGCTGAGCGTGACCCTGATCGTGCCGACCTCGCCCGCGGCGAGGCTGGAGGCCGTCTGGATCAGCTCGGGTTGGCCGGCAGCGCCGGTGAACGCGGCGTTGTGCGCAAAGGTCGCCGGCCCGGCAGTTGTCGCAATGCCGGTCAGGGTCCAGAAGGAGCCGAACACGGCAGTCAGGTCGTCCTCAGCACTCAGGTCCCCGAGGGGCACCTGGCCCAAGTTGGAGAAGGTGTAGTCGATCGTGATGTGGAAAGGGGGGCCGCTCGTGGCGGTCATGAGCTTCGCCGCGCCGATGCGCGAGCGCAGCACCGTGACCTCGTAGTCCTCGACCTCGCCGTCGGATGCCGGTCCAGCAGGCGGGAGCTCTCCCTCTGTCGCGCAGCGGAAGCGGGCAAAAGTGGCGCCCGGCGCGGCCTCCGCCGGCACCGCGAAGGTGAGCGAGTTGAGCCCGGCGGCAAGTGGCTGGCCGCCGGGGAAGAGGGTCTCACCCGGGTCGCCCAAGTCCCCGTCGCCGTTGAAGTCGATCCAGGCGGAGAGGGTGCAGGCGCTGCTGGCCACCACGTCGACGTGACCGGTCGAGCCCGCGATGATGGGTGTAGTGAAGCTCACCCCATCTTCGTCGTCACCCGGCACGGCGCAAGCGCCGGAGGTGGAGCCGCCGGCAGCGGTGTCATCGCCGCCGGCGGCCGCGCTGGGCTGGCCGTCCAGCTCGGAGTCGACACAGGCGCCGAGGAAGACGCCGGACCCGAGCGTATGCCGCGCTCCGTTCGAGGCAAGGAGCGTCAAGTAGGTCGGGTCGGGGGCGTCACCGAAGTCGAGAATCTCGTCCTGGCCGTAGTAGTGACTGGAATCGGAGGCCGCGACCTCGCCGAGCGTTGGATGGGTCGCGGTCACGGTGCCGGTATTGGTGTACTGTCCCGCCTGCGCCGTGCCACTGGCGGTGCAGGTCATCGAGGCGCCACCGGCGAGGGTGTTCTGGGGGCAGGTCACGGTGACACCCTGGTCGTCGGTGACGGCAAGCGCGGCCACCTCATCGGCGCCGAGGTTGGTGACGTCGTAGGTCCAGGAGACCGCCGCGCCGACCGCCAGCACCGGCCCGGGAGACGTGTCGGCGTCGGCGCCATTGGTCGCCTTCACCAGCCGCAGCACCTGGCCGAAGTAGTGGCTCCGATCCGTGGTCGTGAGCGTCCCGCCCCCAGGAAGCAGTGCGGTGGCGGTGCCAATGTTGGTGTACTGTCCCGATGTTGCGACGCCGCCCGCGGTACAGGTCATGGACTCACCGGCAGCGAGGGTCGTCTTCGGGCAGGTAACCGTTACGCCCTGGTCGTCGCTGACGGCGACGCCGGTGATGGCCTCCGGCCCGGGGTTGGTCACCAGGTAGGTCCAGGCGACCGAGGCGCCGATCTCCAGGAACGGTCCGGGGGGCGAGTCGGCGTCCTCGCCGTTGGTCGCCTTTTCCAGCAGCAGGGTCTGGCCGAAGTAGTGGCTGGGATCGGAGGTGAGAGTTGGCGCACCGCTCGGCAGGTACGCTGTGACGGTGCCGAGGTTTGCATACTGGCCGGCCTGCGCGGTGCCGCTTGCCGTGCAGGTCATCGACTCGGCGGGGTCGAGGACGGACTTGGGGCAGGTGACGGTCACTCCCTGGTCGTCCTCAATGCTGATATCGGTGAGCTGCTCGGTGCCCTGGTTGGTGACCAGGTAGGTCCAGGAGACCGCGGCGCCGACCGGGAGCACGGGCCCCGGTGGCAGGTCGGCATCCTGGCCGTTGGTGGCCTTCTCGAGCGAGACCGCGACCGAGGCGACGCCGAAGTAGTGGCTGGGGTCTTGAGCGAGGACGGGCTCGGGGGTGCCGGCCTCGGTTCCGGCGGCAGTCCCGATGTTGGCGTACTGGCCGGCTTGCGCGGTTCCACTGGCGGTGCAGGTCATCGACTCGCCGGGCTCGAGGGTGCTCTTGGGACATGTGACGGTGACGCCCTGGTCATCGGTGACGGAGACATTGAGCAGGTCACGGCCGCCGATGTTGGTCACCACATAGGTCCACGACACCGGGCTTCCTACCAACAGCGCCGGGCCGGGCGCGGCGTCGGCGTCGAAGCCGTTAGTGGACTTCTCGATCGTGATCACCTGCTGGGCTGCCGCCGGACCAGCGGCAAGCACCAGAACAAAGCCGCACAGGCAGCGCAGGTTGCGATACCAGGTCTTGATGGCCATGGTGGTGGGAACCTCCCCGCTCTTAGCTCCTAGCGAGGCTTCGCCTCAAACGGACGAGGCGAAGCCTCGCGTCGACAGTTGACAGTTGACAGTCTCCCCCACACCCCACCCAGTAAGCCCTTCCACCCGTCTCCCACCCGCAACCCGACTCGAGAACTTGGCTCGTTCGTTCACATCCTGCCCCTATTAGGCGTCTGGTTCGGTGCGCTTGCACTCGCGCGGCCCGCATTCGGTCCGGTCGCTCGCAGCGCCTTACTTCTCGTGCTCCAGCGCGTCGAGCCGCCTTTGCAGCGTGTCGATGGTCTTTTGCTGCTCCTGCACGACCTTCGTGAGCACGGCGACGATATCCATCGGGCTCAGTGTCTTGCGGTCCGCCGAGGCGAGCAGGTCCGGGACCTCCTCGGCGATGAAGCCGACATGTTTCTCGGCTGCAGCCGCCTTGTAGTTGAATTTTACTGGCCTGAGCCCGGCGAGAGCGGCCAACGCCTCGCCGTCCGAAAGGCCCGCGATGTTCTCCTTGAGGGCGGCGCTCGAGGCATTGGTCCACACGCCGCCGGCGGTGCAGCTCGCGCCATTGGCCATGCTCAGACTGCCGTCGGTGTTGGCCATGAGCTTCCAGGCGCTGTTGACCAGGATGCGGGTGGGGTGGTTGGAGACCGACCCGAACTGGGCGTAGCTTGCGGTCGCGCTGACGAAGATGCTGGCGCCGTCGGTTCGCTCGGCAACAAAGGCCGCATTCTGCCCGGTCGTCTCCAGCTCCAGGGGGTACGCCGGCGACCAGGTGCCGATGCCGACTCGACCGTCGGACTTGAGGGTCACGGTATTGGTGGGCGTGCCCGGCTGGATACGCAAGGGCAGCTTGGAGCCGCCGGTCACGTCGCGGACGAAGAAGTTGGACTCATTGCCGGCGACATCCCAGGTCTGCGCGGTCCAGCCACTCGAGGCGTCCTGCTCGAAGCGAGCGGCGGGCGTGTCCCCCAGCTTCAGGCTCAGCTTGAGCACCGGGGTCGTGGTGCCAAGGCCGACCTTACCGGTGCTGCTGACGAAGAGGGAGCCGGTCGCCGCCCCGGCGGTGACGGTGAACGGCGTCTTGCTACCGGTCACGTCGAGGATCGAAAAGCGGTTCGCTCCGCCGGAACTGCTGTCGTTGGCGGTGAGCTCCCAGTCGTTGGCGGGAAAGCCGGCGGTGGTGCTGGTATCATCGAACTTGACTCGGAGGTTGTTCTCCTTCATCTTGATCGTGTCGAAGCCGAAGTTCTCGGTGCCGTCGGTGAGGCAGTCGAAACCCACGCACAGGCTGCCGGTGACGATGGTGTCATCGGCGTGAACGACGTCCAGGGGGCGGACGACAATACCCTGGGCGCTTGCCTGGCCAACAGGGGCGGCAGTTTCGACCGCATCCGGGGCAACGATGGCGCCACCTTGCACCGTGAACGTGCCCGACTGCACCCGCCCGCGCGCGGTGCCAGTCTCGCCGCCCTCCAGGCTCGCCGGCGAATCGTCGGCCTGCCGCCTGGCCAGCAGCTCGCGCCGGCTCTGCTCGTCAAGCACCGGGGCGGCGGTGAGCTCCCAGGTGTAGCTGCCGTCCGGGCAGGCCGAGCCATCCGGTTCCACCAGCGCGAAGCTCGGGTTGGCGCCGGCGGCGAGCTCCTGCCGGAAGACCCTGCCGTCGGGCCGAGCCACGGTCAGGACCAGCCGCTCGTGCGCCAACCGCGGTACCCAGTCGACCCGCTGGGGTCCGGACACTATCTCGGCAACCGGAATTGAGAGCACGGGGAGCCTGGTCCGAGGCTGTCTGGCTACCTCGCCCGCCAGGGCAAAGCCAGCCGTCGCAAAGAGCAACAAGATGACGATCCGAGCTCGCATGGCCACCTCCTGATACCCGGACATGATACCCGAAAGCGGAGTCAACGGCGCCAGCGGAGTCGCCTGCGACCGCGAGTCCTCACGATCGGCAGGACCTTGCCCCTGGGCATCCGGGCGGTGGATGGGTGGGCGGGTTCACTGGGTGTGGGGCGGGGAAAACTCTCGACTGTCGACTCTCGACTTCCCCTATCATTCGCGGCATGAGGGGACCGCGCCGGCCCTGGGCATTCGCGGTGCTGCTGGCCAGCGCCGTCGTGGCGTCCTGCGGCCGGGGCGGCGAGCGGGCGTTCCCGCGCGCTCCGGTGGTGCTGATCTCGATCGACACGCTGCGCGCCGACCGCCTGCCGGCGTACGGCTACGACAAGATCGACACGCCTCACCTCGCGACGTTCCAAAAGGACTCACAGCTCTTCGAGAATGCCTACAGCCCGTGCCCGATGACGCTGCCGTCGCATGTCACGATGCTTGCCGGAACACTGCCACCGGAGCACGGCGTCAGGGACAATGTCGGCTTCATCTTCGACGGCGGCGCGCATGCCAACCTCCCCGCGCTGCTCAAGGCGCAGGGCTATGCCACCGGCGCCGCGGTCTCGACCTACGTGCTGCGCGCGGACACCGGTCTCGCGAGCCTCTTCGACTCGTACGAGGACTCGCTCACGCCGCGGCCGGGCTCGCCGTTTCTCGACTACCAGCGCAGTGGCGAGGTCACGGCCGCCTTTGCGCGCGAGTGGGTGGCGCGCCACCGAGACCAGGCCTTCTTCTTCTTCTTTCACATCTACGAGCCGCATGTGCCATACGAGCCTCCCGAGCCCTATCGCAGCCGCTACGGCGCTACCTACGACGGCGAGGTGGGCGCCTCCGACGCGATCGTGGGCGGTTTCCTTGAGGACCTGAAGAGGCTGGGCGTCTACGACCGCGCGATCGTTATCGTCACCTCCGATCACGGCGAGGGGCTCGGCGACCACGGCGAGGACCAGCACTCGATCCTGCTCTACTTGGAAGCGATCAAGGTTCCGCTCCTGCTCAAGCTCCCCGGCGGGCTCGGGGCGGGGCGGCGGGTGGCGGCGCCGGCGCAACTGTCGGACATCTTTCCCACGGTCACCGGATTGCTCGGTATTGAGACGCCGGCTCAAGTGAGCGGCTCGTCGCTGCTCACTCTCGAGGGGTCAAGTACATCCGAGCGCGTGATCTACTCCGAGACCCTCTACCCCCGCCTGCAGCTCGGCTGGAGCGACCTCAAGTCAGTGATTGACTCACGCTATCACTACATCCATGGACCCCGCCCGGAGCTCTACGACATCGCCGCCGATCCCGCCGAGAAGCATGATCTGGTGCGGTCAGAGGGCGCGGTGGTCGGGCGGCTGGCCGAACGCCTCAGGCGCTTCCCGGCAGGGCGCGAGCAGGCGGGCAGCGCCGATCGCGAGACGATGGAGAAGCTCGCCTCGCTCGGCTACATCGGCGGCCTGCGCGACCGTCCGGCCTCGGAGCGGTTGCCGAACCCGGTGGACAACCTGAGGTACGTCGGGCGGATGAAGGAGGGGTGGCGGCTGGCGAGCGAGCGGCGGCTCGGGGATGCCCTTGCCGTGCTGGGCGGCATCGTCAAGGAATGCCCTGCCATGGTTGAGGTCTGGATCAAGCTTGGCGACATCCTCGGCGAGCTCGGCCAGGACGCCGAGGCGGCAAAGGCCTACCGGGAGGCGCTCGACCACTCGGTCGCCTTTCTCGGCGACATCTCGATCTCGCTTGGCTATGCCGAGCTGCGCGGAAGACGCCTCGACGAGGCGGAGGCGGCGGCGCGCCGCGCCCTCGCCACCAACCCGGCCAAGGCGCACGAGCTGCTGATGCGGGTCGAGCTCGCGCGCGATCGCCTCGCCGAGGCGGAGGAGCAGGCCCGCGCCGCGGCCGCGGGCCGAAACCCGCAACCCGCGGAGCTGCTCTTGATCGCCGAGGTGCTGATCCGCACCGGCAAGCTCGACAAGGCCCTCGAGGCTGTGGGCGAGGCCGAGCGGCGCGCCCGCGAGCTGCGCCTCCCCGTGGTCTACCGCCTCGAGTTCTTCCGCGGCGACGCGCTGGCCCGGCTCAACCGTTTGGGCGAGGCCGAGGCCGCCTACGAGAAGGAGATCGCCGCATTTCCCGATCACGCCCAGGCCTTTGCGAACCTCGCCGTGCTCCACTTCCTGCGTGGCGATCGCGAGGGCGTCCATCGGCTCATGGAGGCGATGGCCGCCGCCAACCCTTCCCGCCGCACCTGCCTGCTGGCCGCCAGCACCTACCAGGCGCTCGGCAATCCCACCCGGGCCGCCGCCTGGCAGCGCCGCGCCGAGGCTGAAGTCAGTCCCGCGCCAATTCCGTGACGCTTGCCGCGGCGAGACGCCGCGGCAAGGCTGAAACCTCAGCGCAGGATGTCTTGAGCTGCTGCGGCACACAAAGAAAAGGCCCCGGTCGCGAGGACCGGGGCCGAAGCTCGTGCGAAGGCGCTGCGCTAGAACCGTACGCCGACGGAGAGCGTGAAGGTCCGCGGCGTCTGGTAGTTCTGGTAGTTGATCGCGTTGCCGAAGGTCGTCGCCTTCATCCAGTTCGCGCCAGTGGACGTGCACTTGCCGCCAGCAACACTGCGGTCGATCTGGGTGCACTGGACCGG
Organism: Acidobacteriota bacterium; assembly: GCA_043807175.1. Lineage (GTDB taxonomy): Bacteria > Acidobacteriota > Thermoanaerobaculia > Thermoanaerobaculales > Thermoanaerobaculaceae > JAZDGE01. The sequence goes on along the minus strand of JAZDGE010000003.1, from coordinate 5,247 downwards.
CTTGCTGTTGAACGGATCGAAGGGCACCAAGCCCTTGCCGCCGTTGCGCGAGGTGTACACGCTGGTGTTCGGCGCGGTCAGCGCCTGCGCGTTGAAGACGTTGATAATGCGCGGCTCGACGAAGATCTCGAGATTGGCGCCGAAGGCCGTCAGCTTGAAGCCGTAGTTGGCCGAAATGTCGGTCCGCATCTCGTCGTCGGTGTGAAAGGCGCCACGCTTGCTGAAGAAGTAGTCGGTGTAGGTAGGTGGCGTCTTGTAGCCCGGGTTGGCCACGTACTTGACGCTGGCGGGGCCGAGCAGCGAGATCGACCCGACGGCGCTGTACGGTTGGCCGGACAAGTAGCTCTGCAGCAAGCTCACCGAGAGGCTGTTGTGCTTGGTGTTGAAGATGTCCCATACCGCCCACAGGCGGGCCTTGTGCTTCTGGTCGATGGCGAGGTCGCCCTTGGGGTAGGCCCAGGAGCGCCGGAAGTACTCAGGATAGGTGAAGATGCCCGAGCTGACCGGACCTGAAACGGTGTTTTCACCTTCGATGTTTCCGGACGCATTGGAAAAGGTGTAGTTGCCGCCGATGCCCAGTGCGTCGGTCGGGCGGAAGGAGAACTGCATCTGGACTCCGTAGTACTTGCGCTCCAGGGCGCTGTCGTCGTTGATGTAATACCCCTTGTCGAAGGTGCCGTTGGGAGTGGTGACGGTACCTGTCGTCATGTCGCGCTTGAGGGCATAGAAGTCGTGGAAGCTCCGGTTGACATAGTCGAGCCGCACCAGGCCGCGGTTGCCAAAGCGCTTGGTGGCGCCGATCGTCCACTCGTCCGCACTGGTGGAGTTCAGCGAGTCCTTGATCAGGGCGGTGGCGCCCGGGATGTCGGCGGCGTCCAAGTACGGGTTCACGGTCATGTCGGTGCCGCCCACCGAGTTGAACCAGTCGAAGAGGATCTGCAATGCGGTGGCGCTGTCGACGAGGGTGGCGGCGGTGGGATCCTTGTTGATCTCCGGGCCCTTGTACAGGAAGTCAATCGTTCCTGGCTGGCCACCGACCGCGGTGCCATCCGCAATGCCGTTGGCAATCGCCATCACGTACCTGCCATAGCTGGCGTTGATCAGCCACTCGCCATCGGCCATGGGATCAAAGGTGACCGCGAGGCGCGGGCTGACCGCCGAGTCCTTGGCGACCAGCTTGCCGTCCGAGTCCTTGCCGTCGTTCTTGTCGTAGCGCAGGCCGAGGTTGAAGCTCCAGTTGTTGCTCAGGCGCCACTTGTCGTTGAGGAAAACGGACTTGGTCCAGAAGTTGGTGCCCTTGCTGCCGGCAAAAATCGGCGTCCATCTGATGACCGTGTTGCTGTTGAGCCACTGCGGGAAGATCACGCCACCGCGGATGATCACGCTGCTGCCGCGGATGCGGAAGTCACTCCCCGACTGGTGGTTGTTGGAGAAGCGCTGGTCGTCGAAAGCGCCATAACCGACGACGATGTCGTGGGTGCCGAGCGTCGGAGTGGAGAGGAAGTACGAGCCCTTGAGGATGTACTCCTTGTTGTCGCGCTTCTCAGGGTCGCACACGCCGCAAAACGTCGGCGACCAGTAGCGATAGCTGTTGCCGCGCGAGAGGTCGATCAGCAGCGTGCCCTTGATGAGATCGGTGTACTTCGACCCCGAGCCGACAAACGAGAACGTCTTTCTCGAGTACTGCGCCTCGACGAAGAAGTTGTCGGAGAGCACGCCGGTGTAGTTGCCGGAAACGAGATCGGTCGGCAGCTCCCGATCGTACAGCGAGGCGTAGTCCATCGGGTAGCCGAACGAGTTGTTCCCCTGGGTCTGGTCGTTCTTGATGTACGACCCGATGACGCGGTGGTTGGGGGTCAGCGAGAAGGTAAGCTTGCCCTCGGTCCGCGTTTCCTCGATGGGGAGCGTGTAGGGGATGTTGGTGACGTAGGTCTGGGTCGAGTTCTCGGTGCTGCGGTCGCGGTAGCCGAGGAAGTACCACAGCTTGTCCTTCCAGAACCAGCCGCCCAGCGTCGCCATGTAGGTCTTGTTGAGGGTGTCGCTGAGGGTTCCGGTCTGCAGCGGCGCCTTCTCTGACCAGTTGCTGGCGTCCAGGTTGACCCGGAGCGACCCGTGCAGCTCGTTGCCGCCGGACTTGGTGAGCATGTTGACCACGCCGCCGGCAAAGCGCCCGTACTCGGCCGAGATCGCCGCCGTTTGCGTGGTGGCTTCCTGAATCGCGTCCTCGATGAAAAGGTTTGTGGGGGTGTTGCGAATGTTGTCCTGGATGCTCACGCCGTTGACCATGAAGAGGTTTTCCCATGACTGGGCGCCCGAGATGGTCAGGTTGCCGCTTGGACCGGTGCTGGCGGTGCCGGCGGCGAGGGCGGCGTAGGCATAAAACGTCTGCCCGACTGGGAGCTTGTTGAGGAGCTCCTGGGTCATGGTCGAGGCGGCCTGTGCGCTCGTGGAGATGGTTTCATACGAGCCGGTCACGGTGATCTCTTCCGTCACCTGCGACTGCGGCATCTCGGCGTTTAGCTTGCTGGTCTGGGCGGCCGAGAGCTTGATCGTGGTCTCGAGCGTCTGGAACCCCTGGAGCTCGAACCTCACGGTGTAGTCGCCGGGGGGCAGGAAGGCGAAGATGTAGTCGCCATTCTCCGAGGTCACCGCGATTCGGGTGCCCTGGAGGGCCGGCGAGGTAACCGAGACCGTCACGCCTGGCAAGGCGGCGCTGGTGTCGGTCACATGCCCGGACAGCGTCCCGGTCGGAACCTGCGCGGCGGCCGGCAGCCCGACCAGGGCGATGGCGACGAAAAGACAGAACAGTTTGACAAGCTTCATTGGTTCTTCCTCCTCTTTCTTGAAGTGGTCGGTGAGGACTTCCCCTGTCTCGAGCTCTGGGCCACCAGGAAACGGGGGCGAAGCGTGCTACGTTTCTTCCCTCGAGCCTCCTTTCTCCGGCAGTTCAAATCGAATGTCGCCTGGTGATTCGGCATCTGAGTTCACCGGAGTTGCTCGCACCCTCCACTCGCCGGGCCGGCGAAACGCCAGCATGAACCCCAATCTCATAGCAAGAGAGATGCCACTTCTCTCGTCGCCTCCAGAGCGCGCCCGAGGGCGTGACAACGCAAGTTCTGGCAAGCTCGGACCCGGCCTGGCGCCCCGGCCGGCGGAGCGGCGTCCGTGCGGTGCTGTCCGATTTTCCGTCCCCCTGTGCGGAATTTGGGATAGGGCGCGTTGCTCAACCGCCCGCCCCCGGGCCGTGCCCTATAATCCTCCTCGCCTCAACGCGGGCATCGCGACCCGCGTATACGCTGCGGAGGTTGGGTTTTGAGATGGGTGTCTTGCGTCTTTTGGCCAGGCGGCAGGTGACTCACGAGCAGGATGATCGCGAGCTGGCGGCGGCCGCGCGCGACGGCGACGAGAATGCCTTTGCGCAACTGGTCCGCCGCCATCAGGCGGGGGTGCGCCGGTGCGCCGCCCGGGTGCTGGGCGATGCCGAGGAGGCCCGGGACATCGCCCAGCTCGCCTTCGTTCGCGCCTGGGACAACCTCGCGCGTTACGACGCGACCTGGTCGTTTTCGACCTGGCTTTATCGGATCGCGACCAACCTGGCGATTGACGTGCTGCGCTCGCGCGAGAGCCGCGAGCGCACGCACCGGGCGCAGTTGCGGCTGGTGAGCGAGACGGTGGCGCCGGATGCGCCCTGGGAGCTCGAGAACAAGGAGGTCCACCGGATCTTCTACGAGCTGGCGGAGCTCTTGAGCCCGGCCCAGCGCTCGGCCTTCGTGCTGCGGGAGGTGGAGGGGCGGTCCACCGCCGAGGTGGCGCAGGTGCTGGGTTGCAGCGAGGCGACGGTGCGCAACCATGTCTTCCAGGCGCGAGCGGTGCTGCGGCGCGAGCTCGCCACCCGCTATCCCGAGTACCTGCCGCGAGGAGGTGGGCGATGATCGACTGCCGGGAAGCGAGCCGCCTGCGCGAGCGGTTTCTCGCCCTGGAGCTGGCGCCTGCGGTGGAGAGCGAGCTTCGCGCACATCTCGCGGCCTGCCGGAGCTGCCGGGGCGCGCTGGCGTTGCGCGAGCCGGCGGTGGCGCTCGCGGCTCGCCTGGGCGAGCCGGGGCCGGTCGAGGATGACGGTTTCGTCGCCGCGGTGCTCGCCGGCGTGCACCAGCACAAGCTGGAGCGGCGGCTCACTCGCCGCCGGCGCTACCTGGCGGCGGCGGCGGCCGTGGTAGTTGCCATTGCCGGCGGCTGGCTGGGACTGCGCGGGGGCGCCTCGCTGCCCGCGGGCGCCGCGCCGGCGGTGGCGGTGCAGGCGCAGGCGAGTGAGCCGGCATTCGTCGAGGTGGAGGGTGAGGGCGTGCGTCTCTACCAGCTCACTTCGGCGGCCCGGGACACGGTGCAGGTGGCGTTCATCATCGATCCCCGCCTGGAGCTCTAGGAGTGCGGTCCCGCGGGCTTGCAGCGGTGTGTGCTCTCCTTGCCACCCTGGCGGTGGCCGAGACGCGCGAGGTGCGGGTGTTTCAGGTCAGGTTTCGCCCTGTCCGCGAGGCCGCCAGTCTGGTCGAGCCGCTGCTCTCCACCAATGGCAGCATGCTGCTCCAGCCCAAGCTGGGAACGATCACGGTCCAGGATGAGAGCGAGGTGATTCGCCGCGTCACTGAGGCGCTGGCGAGCTGGGACGTGGCGCCGCTCTCTTACCAGGTCAGGGTGCGGCTGGTGCTCGCCTCGACCACGCCGCCGACGCCCGGTCCGCCGGGGCCGCTGATCGAGGGGATCGGCTCCGGTCTCCAGAAGCTTTTCCACTTCAGCTCCTACCAGGAGGTCGACACGCTGCGAATCACGGCCGCCGACGGCAGCACGGTGGAGGCGGCGGCAGGGGGCCGGTACAGCCTGCGCTTCGTCCTGCGCGCGACCGCCCGCGATCCCGAGCGGCTGCAACTGGGACCGCTCGAGGTCTCGCGGCGCGAGCGCGGCAACGACGGTGTCGAGGTGCTGCGCCCGCTGCTGCGCACCACCGTGAGCCTGCGGCTGGGACAGACCGCGATTGTCGGCGCGGCGCGCTCGGAAGGGGCGAATCAGGCCCTGGTCCTGATTCTCTGGGCGGAGCGGGAGGTGGCGCCGTGAGCGAGTTCATCGCCCGGTTGGGCACCGCCGAGGGTGGGGTGGTGATGCAGCGCCATCGCGCGAGGGACGCCATGGCCCTGCGCCACGAGCTGGAGGGGAAGGGCTTCCACGTCTTTCAGATCCGCGCGCTGCGGCGGA
>JAZDGE010000002.1:0-2360 GCA_043807175.1 Acidobacteriota bacterium | reverse complement strand
CAAGCCTCTCGCCGCGTGTGGCGATGTCCCCGAGCGCCCCCTCCCCCCCCCGGCCCAGCGGCCGACGCGCCCGCACCGGAAAGGCCCCCCCGGCAGTCGCGCGCGCGGCTCCCAGGCAGCGCGCGCGCGGCAGCGCGGCGGTCGCCTCCGGGTCGCCGAGTAGGTCGTCCTCGAACCGCGCCAGCGCCGCCTGCGCCGCCGCGCTCAACTGGAGCGAGGGGTCGAGCCAGACCTCGAGGGCGGGCAAGGGGCTGGCTTCTCCCGGCAACGCCGCTGCCGCCGCGGGCCGGGCCGAGACGCGCAGGTGGCGCAGCGGTTGCGGGCCTTGAGCTCGCGCCGCCTTCGCGTGCCACCGGGCCGGAGCTTCGCCGGCATCATCCGCCAGCTCTTCGACCATGAGCTCCACCGGGGCCGAGCGTGACGGCACGTCGCCTGCCAGCGCGCGAGCCGTCAGGCCCGCGGCGGGGCTCTCGTCCCCGCGCCGGGGCTGCAGCGCCCGCCGCAGCTCCGCCAGCCGGTCGAGGCCGAGAACCGAGTAGGTGGCGCTCGCGGGCGTGATCTCGGTGAGCTGGCGGCGGGCGAGGTCGATCACCGTGCGGCTGCCGTCGGCGCGCACCGAGACGATCCAGCCGCCGCCGTAGAAGTCGCTCACCTGCTCGCCCGTGAACGCCGCGCCGTCGCCGTCCCGCTGTACCGCGTGGTGCTCGACGACGAAGGGCTGCGGGAAGAGCACGCCGCCCCCCTCGCCCGCGCCCAGCGCCGGCACGGCCAGGGCCAAGATCGCGGCAAGGGCGAGCCACCCCCCTCGCCGTGCCTCGCCTCCAAAGTTCACCATGACAACCCCCAGAGCATCCGCCACCGCGACCCCTCGAGCAGGCCCGCGAGGCGAATCGGCGCCAGACCGCGCAGCCGAATCGGATCGAGCGACACCAGCCTTGCCTGGTTGCGCACCGTCGAGGTGTCGAAGCGGTAGACGCCCTGCCAACGGTCGCCAGGCGCGAGGGAGATCGTCTCGCCAGCCTCGCCCGCCAGCCAGAGGGTTCGGTCGTTGACCTCCGCGGCCCGCCAGGTCCCTTTGAGGGTGCCATCTGGTCTGGTGACCTCCACCCAGTGCCCGGCGAAGTAGGGCGGAATCGCCGCCGCCCGGTCGGTCACCAGCGCCTCGCCGCCGCTGCCCGCCAGCGCCACCCCGCTGCCGAGCGACGGCAGCTCCGTCACCTCGCCCACCACCCCGCCGTTGTCGACGATCAAATCGCCCCAGGTCGACTGAGGTCCCTTGAGATACACCGTCCCCGCTCCGCCTTCGTCGTCGTGACTACCTCCGTACGCCTGCAAGCTCCCCAGAATCGCCCCCGCAGCCGAGCCGTACTCGATCGCAATGGCACCGCCTCCGCCGCTGCCGTACGACATGCCGCCGGAGGGCGCCCCATTCGCAGCGACCGATCCTGATCCCGCAACAGTGCTCGCAACCGAGACGCACACCGATCCCCCCGCACCACCCCGACGGTAGGAGCTCGTGTTCGATACTCCGTTCGCTCTGATCGCCCCGTCACAGATGAGCGAGCCATCCGTCCGGATTCTCACCACGCCGCCGCCAGCTCCGCCGACGCTCGAGAGCTGACCACCACCGCCAGCCTCGAACGGCCGGTATACGCTGCCGAACGTCGTCGCCGCTGGCAACCCCTGCAATCCTCCCTGACCCAGATGGCTGCCAGCCGTTCCATTCCCAGGCGCTGTCGCTCCCGGATATGTCGTGTCCGGCCCGTACCCCCGCCCGCTCACGTCGATCGACCCACCCTGCTCGATCGTGAGGTCGCCGGCCAACTCGATCACCAGGCTCTCCGGCGAAGACGCACTCGCCGTCGAGGGGTGCGAGAGGCTGCCGCCCGCGCGGACGATCAGGTCATGCGCCTGAATCTCGCGCGCCGCCACCTTGCCGCTGATCTCCGCCACTCCCGCCACTGTTACCGGCGAGTACCACGCCGTGCCGTCCGCATCGTCCCCGCCGTTCAGCGAAACGTTGGTCACTCGGATCGGGTCGGCGCTGTTCAGCCTGCCGCCGCTCTCCAAGGTGACGGTGTCGAAGCGGTAGACGCCCTGCCAGTGGTCGCCCGGGGTGAAGGAGATCGTCTCGCCAACCTCGCTCGCGAGCCAGAGGGTGCGATCGTCCACCTCCACGACCCGCCAGACCCCCTTGGGCGTGCCGTCCGATCCGGTGATCTCTACCCAGTGGCCGGCGAAGTAGGGCGGAATCGCCGCCGCCCGGTCGGTCACCAAGACCTCGCCGCCAGTGCCCGCCAGCGCCACACCGCCGCCGAGCGACGGCAGCTCGGTCACCTCACCCACCACCCCACCGTTGT
>JAZDGE010000001.1:0-2061 GCA_043807175.1 Acidobacteriota bacterium | reverse complement strand
GTCGAGCAGTTGCAGAAAGAGGTTCAGAACCTCCGGGTGGGCCTTCTCAATCTCGTCAAAGAGCAGCAGCGAGTAAGGCCGGCGGCGCACCGCCTCAGTTAGCTGGCCACCCTCCTCGTGGCCGACGTAGCTCGGCGGCGCACCGATCAGCCGCAATACGGTGTGGCGCTCCGTGTACTCGGACATGTCGAAGCGGGTGATCTGGCTCTCCGAGCCGAACAGCGCGGCAGCCAGCGCCTTGGCCAGCTCGGTCTTGCCCACGCCGGTGGGGCCCAGGAAGAGGAACACGCCTTCCGGGCGGCGACGGTTGTCCAGCTCGCGAGCGGCAATCACCGCATGCGCGATCAGCAAGACTGCCTCGTCCTGCCCAACCACGCGCTGCTTGAGGGTCCCCTCGAGGCCGAGCAGGACCTCGGCGTCACGACGGCTCAGGCTGCCGACCGGGATTCCGGTGCGCTGTGCGACCACCCGGGCAACCTCCTCCTTGGTCACGGGCCCAGCCTGCAGGGCGCCGCTCCTGGCGGTGAGCGATTGCAGCCTTACCTGCGAGCAGGCGCGGTCGAGGAGGTCAACCGCCTTGTCGGGGAAGCGACGGTCGGTGATGTAACGCTCTCCCAGCTTGACCGCCTCCCGGACGGCATCCTCGCTGATCGTCACGCGGTGGTGGGACTCGAGGGACGGCTTGATCCCAGCGAGGATCTCCAGTGTCTCTTCGGGCGACGGCTCGGCCACGACCAGCACCTCGAAGCGCCTCTCCAGGGCGGCGTCCTTCTCGACGTGGCGGTGGTAATCCTCGACGGTGGTCGCCCCGATGCAGTGGATCTCTCCCCGTCCGAGCGCCGGCTTGAGGATGTTCGCGGCGTCGAGGCTGCCGGAGCCTCCCGCCCCTGCCCCCACCATGGTGTGGAACTCGTCGATGAAGAGGATGGTCTCGGGGTGCTTAATCGCTTCCTTGACGATCGCCTCGACCCTCTCCTCGAACTCGCCCCGGTAGCGGGTGCCTGCCACCAGTGCCGCCATGGTGATCTCGACAATGCGCTTGCCCCGCAGCGCCTCGGGGGCGTCCTCGCGGATCGCCCGTTGTGCGAGGCCCTCGACGATGCAAGTCTTCCCGACCCCGGGCTCGCCGATCAGCAGTGCGTTGTTCTTGCTCGCTCGGGCAAGCACCTGGGCGACCGCCAGCATCTCAGCGGTGCGTCCGATCACCGGTCTCAACTGGCCGGCCTTGGCGAGGGCGGTGAGGTCGCGGCCGAGGCCGCCGATCCCGCCGGCCTCAACCGGCGTCTCGGCCGGCGCCAGCTTGCCCTGCTTTCCCTCCAGGCGGTCCAGCAGGGCGGCCTTCAGCCGCTCCGCGTCCCACCCCAGTCCCCGCAACGCCCGCACCGGTACGCTACCGCCCTCGGCCAGCACCGCGAGCAGCAGGTGAGCCGGCGCGACCTCACTCTTTTTCCAGTGGGAGGCGATCTTCTCCGCCAGAGCCACGACGTTGACCAGGCGTGGCGTGACGCGAAGCTGGGTGCCCCACACCGGCTCCGGGCCGCGGCCCACCACATCGCGGAGGTGGCGGCGGAAAAGCTGTGGGTCGATGCCCGTCTCCCGCAGTGCCGCGCCCAGATCGGCGTCGACGATTTTGCACAGCCCGATGACCACGTGCTCGACGCCGAGGTAGTAGTGGCTCATGGTGCGGGACTCGGCAGAGGCGATCTGGACCGCCACCACCGCACCGCGCGAGAGGGCGTCGAAGGTGGTCAATCCTCTCCCTCCCCTGATCCCCGCCGCCGTGGCGGCGTTCCGGCCATCTCCCCCTCAGTGGCTGGCCGCGCGCCCTCCCCTTTGCACGTGGCCCGGCGCAGATCCTGGACAGGCTCCCCCGTCAGCGTCTCGGTCGCGGCTAGCGGGCTCACGATGGGCGCCGTCACCGGCGTGACGTGGGGATCGGTCTTGACCAGCGCCACGGGCGACCACGCTCCGGCGCCCGCTCCCCGCTCGGCCGCGATCTCGATGCCGTCGATCGGCAGAAAGCCCGGCCTGACGGCGAGGTCGCGCAGGTCCAGGGCGAGG